>MNZT01000076.1 GCA_001873755.1 Candidatus Wirthbacteria bacterium CG2_30_54_11
CACGCATATCAATCTCAATGACCAGACCGTGGAAGGCATGCAGCACGACACCCTGCCGGTATTTTCGGTCCAGTATCACCCGGAAGCCAGCCCGGGCCCGGAGGATTCCCTGTATCTCTTCCAGCGGTTCAAGAATCTGGTCGAACATCATCTCCGTCAACCTGGAAAGAAGTAAACACCATGCCCAGGGATCCCTCTATCAAAAAAGTCCTCGTCCTCGGTTCCGGTCCGATCATCATCGGCCAGGCAGCTGAGTTCGACTATGCGGGAGCCCAGGCCTGCCTGTCACTGAAGGAAGAAGGCATCGAAGTAGTCCTGCTGAACAGCAACCCGGCGACCATCATGACCGACGATACGACGGCTGACCGGATCTATATCGAGCCCATGACCATAGCGGTGATCGAGCGCATCCTGGATCGAGAACGACCCGACGGCATCCTGCCCACTCTCGGAGGTCAGACCGGACTGAATCTCGGCAAAGCCATCGCCGAGGCCGGACTGCTCGAAAAGTATCATACCTGTCTGCTCGGGACCCCGCTCGAAACCATACGCAAAGCAGAGGACCGGGAGGCATTCAGGAACCTGATGCTGAAGATCGGAGAACCTATCCCACCGAGCGACATTGCGCATTCTGTATCACAATCCGTCCTCATCGCAGAACGCATCACCTATCCGGTCATCATCCGTCCGGCCTATACCCTCGGCGGCAGCGGCGGCGGCATAGCCAATACCAGGACAGAATGTGAAACCCTGGCGACTCGTGGACTGGAAGCCAGCCCGATTCAGCAAATCCTGGTGGAAAAGTACATCGGCGGATGGAAAGAGATCGAATACGAAGTCATGCGGGACAAGAATGACAACTGCATCACCGTGTGCAATATGGAAAACTTCGACCCGGTGGGCATCCACACCGGAGATTCTATCGTAGTGGCACCGAGCCAGACACTTTCCAACCGTGACTACCAGATGCTCCGCACCTCCTCGGTCCGAATCATCCGCGCACTTGGAGTCGAGGGAGGATGCAACATACAGTTCGGACTGGACCCGAAGAGTTCGAAATACTTCATCATCGAGGTAAACCCGCGCGTCAGCCGCTCCTCTGCCCTGGCGTCCAAAGCCACGGGCTACCCGATCGCCCGGGTGGCAGCCAAGATCGCAGTCGGTATGACCCTCGACGAGATCGCCAACTCCATCACCAAAAAGACCGTGGCTGCCTTCGAACCGGCTCTGGACTATGTGGTGGTCAAGATCCCCCGATTCCCCTTTGACAAATTCCCGGAAGCCAACCGGATCCTCGGGACCCAGATGAAGGCGACCGGTGAAGTCATGGCGATCGGACGGACTTTTGAAGAAGCCCTGAAAAAAGCGATCAGGTCTCTGGATACCGTGCCGGAGCTGGACCGTTTTACTGACGGCAAGGATTATTGGGCGGCCCCTACCGACCTCAGGCTGTTCCTCCTGCTCCACGCGCTCAGAGGAGGAGTCTCGACCTCAAAGATGCACGAAAAGACACAGATTGATCCCTGGTTCCTGGACAAGCTTGGCCGGCTCGTCCGCTTCGAGACCACGCTGGCAGCGGCCGGGAACAAAGCTTACACTCCCCTGCTCAAAGAAGCAAAGCAGCTCGGCTTCAGCGATGCCGAGATCTCCCGTCTGACAGGCGCCTCTGTCGATCAGATCAAAAAGCAAAGGGAAAAACTGGGGATCATCCCGACCTACAAGATGGTGGACACCTGTGCCGGGGAATTTGAAGCGCAGACACCGTATTTCTACTCCACCTGGGAGTCGGAAAACGAGGCCATCGTCGATCCGAAAAAAGCCAAAGGACGCGCTATCGTCATCGGCTCCGGCCCGATCCGCATAGGCCAGGGTATCGAATTCGACTACTGCTGCGTCCATGCGGCCATGACCATCAGGAAAATGGGATATGAAGCCGTCATGGTCAACAACAACCCCGAAACCGTGAGTACTGACTTCGATGTTTCCGACCGTCTGTATTTCGAACCGCTCACAGAGGAAGATGTATCCCAGATCCACCTAAACGAAGGCGGACCCCGTTTCATCACCCAGTTCGGCGGCCAGACCTCTCTGAATCTGGCGTCCTCGATGGCCCAGGCCGGCATCATGCCCCATGAAGGCATGGTGGACAGCATCGAACGCGCCTCGGATCGCAGAAAGTTCGAACAGATGCTGCAAAAGCTCGGTATCCCCTACCCCAGAGGCAACGCGGTCCTGACCGAGTCCGAAGCCATCGCCACGGCCGGTGAGATCGGCTATCCGGTCCTGGTCCGCCCGTCGTTCGTCCTGGGCGGTCGCGCCATGGAGATCATGTACTCGCAGCAGGAACTGGAAGCCTTCATCGGCTATGTGTTCAAAGTCTCACCCGAGGCCCCCGTCCTCATCGACCGCTATATCTCCGGCCGCGAGGTCGAGATCGACCTCATCTATGACGGTCATGCCGTGCTCATCCCCGGCATCATGGAGCACATCGAGCGCGCCGGCATCCACTCCGGTGACAGCATGGCGGTCTATCCGACCCAGAACCTGACGCAGGAACAAAAGGATACCCTCGTCGACTATGCGACCAGGATGGTGAAGGAACTGGGAAATATCGGACTCAATAACATCCAGTTCGTCATGGATGGAGATGCCCCTCATGTGATTGAGCTCAATCCCCGCAGCAGCCGCACTGTCCCCTATCTGAGCAAGATCACCAGCATCCCCATGGTCGAGCTCGCCACCCGCATCATGTACGGAGCCACGCTCAAAGGACTGGGCTATACCCCCGGCCTGGTACCGGAACCCGGCCTCATAGCGGTCAAGGCTCCTGTCTTTTCGTTTGCCAAACTGGAAAGTGTGAATACCAAAATGGGCCCGGAAATGAAATCGACCGGTGAAGTTCTCGGTATAGATGTATCCTATCCTCTCGCGCTCTACAAAGCGTTCCTCGCTGCCGGTATCAGTGTCCCGCTCGACGGGGGCACACTGCTGGCAACCATAGCCGATCAGGACAAAACCGAATCCATCCCCATCCTCCGTGGATTTCAACAGCTGGGATTCTCCGTCCTGGCGACAGAGGGAACGACAGCGTTCCTCCGGGCCGAGGGTATCCGGTGCGAACGGGTCGGAAAGATCTCAGAGCAGCAGAGTAACGATATCCCGACGCTGCTGCGGACCAAAGCGGTCCAGCTCGTCATCAATACGCCATCTCCCCACCAGTCCTCGCTCCATGATGCACCGCTCATCAGGGAAACTGCCTTCCAGTTCGCGGTACCCTGCCTGGGCTCGCTGGATACGGCCAGGGCGCTCCTCTCGGCGCTCAGAGAGCAGCAAAGAAAAAGGGGCTACTCGGTCAAAACCATGAAAGAATACAAGGCACGAACTGATTAGACCCTGGCGCCTGGGTGCCATCGTGAAAAAGCAAGATTCAAGTCAAGCCAGGACGGAAAAACGAATGATCCGCTCCTGGCCTTTTTGGATGTACCTGCAGGGCTGTCCCCGCCGTGGGTATAGGACTGGAAGATGCTGGCATCAGCGGTCGTCTGAGAAATCTGAAATACCTGCTCGCCCTGTAATTCCTTCCATAGATCGACCCCAGACCTGCCGAGCAGCTGCTGCACCCGGCTTGCGCTCTGGGCGAAAAGTTCTCCGGCTGTGCATATCTGAACATGCCTGAGCCGGGCAGCCTGGTTCGTAGCCATACCCGGGATATCAGAGACACTGGTGCGCCGCAGGAAAAGAGGAATGAAGCGCCGGGGAAGCATCGTGACCCCACCGGCAGCACCGGCATTGCAGGCGATGGCGGACAGGGTCCGGTTGAGGCTCAGTCCCAGCCGGACTTCCAGTCCGATGCGTCTTTGGATGACGATGGCGAGCTCTCGAGCGACGGTCTCGTAAGAAGTAATCGAATAACCATCAGACCGGCTGAGGTCAGCGAATCCACGATGGAGCCCGCTCTCCTCGACCCGGTGGCTGAACTGCCTCATGGCCTCGAACATGGCCTCGGATGCTGATTCTCCGCCCTCAAGGTCGGTAGGGACGACTTCCAGCGACGGATAGATCTCCAACGCATCTGAGATCGTCATCCCTTTCTGGATACCGAGACCTGCGGCCAGATGGTTGGAAGATGTCACCAGAGTACCCTCGCCGCCGGTGACGAATGGTCGCTCCCTGATATCAGTGCGGTCGCGGGATGCGATCGAGGCATATAGATTTTCGATGCAGACGTGAACAACCGCTCGAGGCAGGACTTCTGAGTTCTTCTGTGGCCATTTCATGTTTGTTCCTCCGGTGAATTGCTATGACCGGAGTATACTAGTACATTCGTACTAATGTCAAGATAACAAAACCAATGAATACCCATGATTGACACGAACAGATGTCATCAGAGGAAAGATCAGCTTTCTGCTTCTCCTCCCGATGTAAGCCCTTCCATCTGCATATTGAACATCTCGGCATACTTCCCCTTCTGCCCCATCAGCTCGTGATGAGTCCCCTGTTCGATGATCCGCCCCTTATCCAGCACATAAATGCGGTCGGCGAAGCGGACAGAGGAAAAGTGGTGCGAGATGAGGATCAGCGTTTTGTCCTTTGCATGTTCTTTGAAATACTTATAGAGCTTGTACTCCGTCCGGGCATCAACCGAGGCGGTCGGTTCATCGAGGATCAGGATGGGTGCATTTCGATAAAAAGCCCTCGCCAGAGCAATCTTCTGCCACTGACCTTCGGAAAGCTCTTGAGCTTCTTCGTCACCGGGATATCGCTTATTGAGTAACGCTTCATATCCCTTGGGTAATCTCGAGATGAACTCATCAGCGCCAGCTAATCGCGCTGATTCCTCTACCTTTCGACGGGATCCTACCTGACTGATCTGGATATTTTCCCTCACCGTTGTCCGATAACGGACAAAATCCTGAAATATCACACTGAACAAACCACGGACATCATCAAGCTTGTATTCTGAAATGTCATGATTATTCAGGTTTATATGCCCACTATCGGGTTCATAAAGTCTAAGCAGCAATTTGATAAGAGTACTTTTACCTGAACCGTTATCTCCAACTAAAGCGATATGTTCTCCGCGTTTAAGGGAAAAAGATATTCGATCGGCCGCTGCGATTTCACTTTCTTCATAGGCATATGAAACATCGTCTATCTGGAGAGATCGGAAATCACCAGGCTCGATCGCTACACCCCTCTTTGGATCAGTCAAGCACGGTATTAAATTCATGAAGGTAGAAAACTCGCTGATATCCTTCAGCATATCCGCATCCAGGGCATGGAACATCGTATTCATCTGACTGCGTAACTGCTCAAAAGATTGGATGACCATGGTGAGACTACCAAGTGACATACGCCCGGTAATGGTTTCAAAAATGCTTATGGCATATGCGATATAATAGGCAATCTGATTCAGCACAAAATCTATCAGGTCACCACTAAGTCGTAAAACACGACCGCGTAGCAGGGATGCATGCAACTTCTTCATCTTCTCCCTAAAATTGCTAAAAAGCCACTCTCTGAGTCCAAAAACCCTGACTTCTTTGGCGTATTCATATGAGCTCGCCAGATTGGAATAATACGTTGCTTTGGCTTCTATCGCCCATTCTGCCTCTCGTCTCTTTCGGTACCTGGGTCCCATGAACATCGTGAAGAAATAAGAAGCGAGCGGTGACACTATCGCCAGCAGCATGACCCGCGGATCCAACGAAAGGAACAGTGGGATGTAGACGAGTGCTCCCCAGATATCGGTTGCGGACCTGGTCATCCAGCCATACGTTCTGGCCGGGATATCCTTGAACGATCCCTCCAGATAGAAGTATCTTTTGATGAATTCACTATTATCAAAATAAGCCATATCCAGAGAGAGCGCCTGGTGCATTATCCTTTTCCTCATGATCAGGTCATACGTATAGATCCCTCTATCGCTCAGGATGTCATTTGCGATACTAAGTAATTTATTCAGTGCCACGAGTCCGAACTCGAGCGCCAGTAGTGTGATGACTCTTTGCCGGGCGGCAGACGAACTGTCAGCATTATCAGCTAACGCAACGATAGTATCGACGATCAGCTTACTAATCCAGATCTGGGCCGGAGCGATCAACTTGGCGCCAAACTGGAGGATCAGAGAGACGATGTTGATTAATGGAGTAGCCCTGAACCCCATGACGAAGACATGCCAGACTTCCCGCAGTCCGGCTATGCGGTTCTGCTCCAGAAATTCGTGGATATTGATCTTCGACTTGCTCATGCCTCATGTTCCCACAGATAAAACCCTATCTATCCAGTATAACATTACATTCCAAAATCATCACGACCCATTTGATTACCACAACGAGGCTTTGACAAGAAGAAGAAGAAGGAAAATTAAATCGTAGAATATTTATACAAAGTCAGGAGTCACCTGTGACAAATGCACCTCAAAGCATACCTATCCATATCGAGATAAATAAAGAATATTCCCTGGAAGGAGCAGTATACTTTCGTCGAAACGAGATAAAGGAAACAGTCTCGCTCTATGTCCAACATACGTTGCCGGGAGGACCGCACGAAAGTGGTGCAATCTTCATTTCCAATGGCACTTGTGAATTGCTTGAAGAAGAAATAAGAGAGTGGCTCACTGTCCTGGATTACTCTGATTTCTCTGAGGCAGTGCTAAATGCTATCCGGGAAGCAGAACGATTGGATCGAGAACTGGATTCCAGGGAACCGTCGAATGATCTTGAGAGAAGCCCGAGTGCAGGGGTTTTTTAGTGGTTTATGGCTACCTGCAGTCCGCTATACGGCTCAGTCAGCACGACCGAAAGAAGAGGAGCACTTGAGTCGCTCCTCTTCTTTCATACCTGTCCAAGCTTTTCGAGCTGATATTACTCGATCAGCATCTTCACGTCCACACCCGCCGCACCCCAGCCTTCCGGACGGACCATGAAGGGATTCACATCCAGCTCATGAATCTCCGGAAAATCGATCACCAGGTCGGACAGTCCTATGAGGGCATCTGCTATGCTGTTGATATCATAAGGCAGTTCGCCGCGGACCCCCTGCAGGATCTTAAACGACTTGATCTCCTCGATCATGTTCAAAGCATAGTCGCGGGTCAACGGTACGAGCCGGAAAGCAACGTCCTTCAAAACTTCGACGAAAATACCGCCCAGACCGAACATGAGCATGGGTCCGAACTGAGGATTGCGTTTCATGCCGAGGATGATCTCTCTCCTCTGCCCTTTTACCATGGAATCGACCAGGATGCCGTCGATACGGGCATGAGGTACTTTTTCCCTGATCGAGGAGAGGATACCTTCATATCCGGCCCGCACTCCGGCTTCGTCCTTGATGCTGATCTTGACGCCGCCGACATCAAATTTGTGCAGGACATCCGGGGAGACGATCTTCAGGGCTACGGGGAAGCCGATCATTTCTGCGGCATGGACCGCTTCATCAACTGTACGGGCCATTCGATGGCGAGCTACCGGGACACCATAGGCTTTGACGATGGAACGCGCCTCGAACTCATTCAATGACGTACGGCCTTCACTCTGGGCCTGGCGTATGATCGCAGCGGATTCCTGATGCCGGTGAGCAGAACGGTCCTTGGGGATGATCCAGTTCTTGACCGGTTCATGGTGGATCTTATTAAAACTGACCATTTTCTGGAGTGCGTAGACCGCATGCTCAGGATAAGGGAAATTGGGCAGATCGTAGGATGACAGGATCTCAAAAGCCGGACGGACATCCCGGTCACCCATCCAGCAACAGAGTACCGGTTTGCCGCAACCTTTGGTCTTTTCTCCGACCAGTCTGGCCGTGCCTGCGATATCGGTCATGGCCTGCGGTGTCAGGATGACGATCAGGGCATCGACATTGGGATCCGCGATGACTTTTTCGATGGCGAACCCATAGCGGTCAGGAAGTGCGTCACCCAGGACGTCGACCGGGTTGTGAGTGTTGGCAGCAGCCGGGAGGAACGATTTGAGCGCTGCCTGGGTTTCCTCAGAGAGTTTTGCCAGCTCAAGTCCGCGCTCTTCGATCGCGTCAGTGGTCATGACCCCGGGGCCTCCGGCATTGGTCACAATCGCGACACGTTTACCCTGGATCACCGGCTGTTTGGAAAAAGCATTGGCCATGATGAAGAGATGTTCGATAGTCTTACAACGCAACCCACCCGTCTGCTTGAACGCCAAAGTATAGGCGACATCGTCGCCGGCCAGCGAACCGGTATGCGACGAAATCGCTTTCATGCCGGAAGGGCTGCAGCCGGATTTCAGAGCGATGAGAGGCTTCTTCTTGGCCAGGCTCTCGGCAGCCTGCAGAAAACGCCGTTCGCTCAGAATATCCTCGGCATACATCATGACCACCTCGGTCTCCGGATCCTCTTCCAGCGCGTTCAGGAGATCCGGGTCGGCGATGTCCACCTTGTTGCCGACACTGATAAATTTGGAAAACCCGACATGGGCAGAATAGGACCAGTCGAGGACTGCGGAGCAAAGAGCCCCGGACTGAGACATGAATGCCACATTGCCCTTGGGTGGGAGCTCACCCACAAAAGATGCATTAAGTTTGCTTTTGGTATCCATGAGGCCCAGGCAATTGGGGCCGATGATGCGCATGCCGGCTTCTCTGGCTATTCTGCCCATCTCTTTCTCGACATCTGCGCCGTCCTTGCCGGTTTCCTTGAACCCGGCCGAAATGATGATCAAACCCTTCAATTTCTTCTCGGCGCATTCCTTGACCACATCCAGGACAAATTTCGCAGGTACGACCACCACGCCCAGATCGATCTCCGCGCGGACGTTCTTCACGGACGGATAACACTTCAGACCCAATATCTCGGACTCTTTGGGGTTGATGGGATAGATCTTCCCCTTGAACCCGCCCTTCACGATGTTGCGCAGGGCGATGTGGCCTACCTTGGTCTCATCTTTGGACGCGCCGATCACCGCGAGAGATTTTGGTGAAAAAAACATATCAAGCATGGCGTGGTTCCTTGGCCTAATGATTAATCCTTTTTGCTGTCATCCCTGCGAAGGCAGGGATCTACTGAAAACCTATATTCAGCGCAAACGGAGATTCCTGCCCTGAGCCTGCCGAAGGGCAGGAATGACACAGGGCCTAGACTCCCATTTTGGCATGCGCCTGGAGCTGCTCCCACTGTTCGTCGACCTGCTTCTGGGCTTCCACCAGCAGAGCCTCGTTGCCAGGTTTGAACAGGTGCTTGAACCGCCCTTGAAGCTTGAGCCATTCGGTAAGCGGCTTTTTTTCTCTCGGAGTGAGGTTGATCGTGTATTTGTGCCCGTCCTCGATCTCATAGAGCGGCCAGAAGCAGGTGTCCACCGCCAGCTGGCTGAGTTCGACCATATTGTCCGTCGCGGTCCGCCACCCCGGATTGCAGGGCGAAAGCACCACCAGCACCTTGGGCCCACGGATAGAAAATGCTTTTTCAGCCTTGCGGCTCAGGTCCATCAGATTGGAGATGGACGCCTGCGCGACATACGGGATATTGTGGGCGGCACAAATCTTGACCAGATCCTTGCGCTTCTGTGACTTGCCCTGTCTGACCTTGCCGGCCGGAGAGGTCGTGGTGTCTGCGCCGAACGGAGTGGCACCGGACCGCTGGATGCCGGTGTTCATGTACGCTTCATTGTCATAGCAGACATAAAGGAAGTCATGGCCGCGCTCAAGAGCGCCGGAAAGAGACTGGAGGCCGATGTCATAGGTACCGCCGTCTCCGCCGAAAGCAACGAAGTTGATGTGCTGATCGATTCTACCGGTACGCTTCCAGGCCTGATAGCAAGCCTCAATACCGGAGATATTGGCACCAGCGTTCTCAAAAGCAGTATGGAGAAATGAACTTTTCCAGGCGGTATAGGGATAGATGGTCGAGACCACTTCCTGACAACCAGTAGCATTGGTGATCACGACGGGATCTTTACTGGATTTGAGAATGGTGCGAGTGATGACCGGGAAAGCACATCCGGCGCAGGCACGGTGGCCTGAGACCAGCGACTTGTTCTCAGTTTCTGCAAGTTGACGAGAATTCATATCTGGGACCTTTCTAAATAGGTAAGATCTACTCTCTCACGCCGACATACTTTATCAATTGCTCATCACCGTCGAGAAGTCCCTGGAAGATCCCTTCGATGTCAGCCGGTGTGATATCGCGACCGCCAAGACCGAAGAGGATGCTCTGCATATGGGTCTGTCCGTCCCGCTGATACATGGCGCTGGACAGTTCATTGAATAGTGCCCCACCCTCTGCTCCAAAACTGATAGCGCGATCCATAACTGCAGCTCTCTTGACCTTTTTCAAAGAGGCAACGAGGGCATCGGCAGGAAAAGGACGGATATAGCGAGGTTTGATCAAACCTACTTTCTTGCCCTGTTCGCGCATGGCATCCACGACGCCTTTGGCTGTGCCTGCGGTAGAGGACATGACCACGATCGCGACCTCAGCATCATCCATCCTGTATTCCTCAAGCCAGCCATAGATCTTGCCGGTGATCTTGCTGAATTCTGCCTCGATCTGAGGGATGACCTCCATGGCTTTGAACATGGCGTCGTTGCGCTGTTTCTGGGTCTCGAAATAATAATCCTGAAGCTCCAACGGGCCAATCGTGACCGGATGCTCCAGATCGAGCAGATACTTGTCCAGTTTCTTTTGCCCGACGAACTCCTGAACGGTGGCATCCTCCAGGACATCAACCCGTTCGACCGCATGACTGGTGATGAATCCGTCCTGATTGACCTCGACCGGCAGCTGAATATCGGGATGCTCGGATATCCGCACTGCCATTATCATGTTTTCATACACTTCCTGAGGGTCCTCTGAGAATACCTGGATCCAGCCGAGATCCTTGACCAGATAGACATCGGAATGGTCGCCATGAATATTGATCGGTGCACTCAATGCACGATTGGCAACGGCCATAACCATAGGCAGACGAAGCCCGGAGGCGACGCCGACCATCTCAGCCATCAGAGCGAGACCAGCTGAAGAAGTAGCGGTCATGGCTCGCCCCCCGGCTGCAACAGCTCCGATGGTGGCACTCATGACGCTGTGCTCTGATTCAGCAGTAACATATTCTGTATCGACCAACCCATCCGCTACGTACCGGGCAAAATTCTGCACGATCGCTGTCTGTGGTGTCATCGGATAAGCCGCCACGACATCAGGGTTGATCTGCTTCATAGCCCAAGAAGCAGCGTCTGCTCCGGTAAATGCTTTTTTTGTGGTATCGCTCATAGATATCCTTATGGTTAAATCGATAAGACTATTCCATCTTCAGCGCGTCAAATTTGCAGACCGCGACGCAGACACCACAGCCCTTGCAGTATTCGTATTTGATGCCGGTGGCTCTGAATTGACCGTCGACCTGGCCGGATTTGATACAGTCATCCGGGCAGTAGTTCATGCAGAAAGCACAACCGGTACATTTGGCAATATCCAGCCTGGGCTGCTTGGAAGCCCAGGAACCGGTGTGATAATTGAGACTGTTACCCGGCTCGACGATCATGCCGCCGATGGGGATCTCTCTGGCTGTTTTCAGTGGGCTCATATATGACTCCTTCTGGTTAATTAGCCTTTAACTTCGTCAAAACCGCGCTGGATCGCTTTCAAATTTTTCTGAACCATGGCCTCGCCAAACTTTTTCCCGAATTTGTGTTCCATCTGCTTCTTCATGGCATCAATCTTGACTATGGGCAGGACCTTTAACAAAGCACCCAGCACGCAAGTATTCGGGATATTCTTGCCGAGCTCCTGCAGCGCGATCGTAGTCGCATCAATGGTGTAAAGCTTTCCAGTAAACTTGAGCTGCGCTCCGATCTCCTGTGGCGACTTTGGGGAATTGACCATGACGATACCTGCATCGGTCAAACCTTCGGTCACATCAACAATACCGATCAAAGAAGGATCAATGACCAGGACCAGATCGGGATGCTCCACTCCGCTGTGAATACGGATCGGCTCATCGGATATGCGGACAAAAGCACGCATGGGTGCACCGGTGCGTTCAGGACCGTATTCCGGAAAAGCCTGGATGTATTTCCCTTCGTCCAGGGCTGCTTCGGCCAGGAACTGCGAAGCGGTCTTGGCTCCCTGACCACCCCGGCCATGGAAACGGACTTCAAAGATCTTCTGGGTCATAGGTCACCGTCCTTGCATCTGGTAAATAGATAAATGGAAAATTAAGTAAAAAAAAACCCGTACCCGGGTTTGATGATGATGGAATGCTTCATAATGCGCCTCCAAATATCAGGGATGTATGTGTTTGGTTTTGTTATCTTTGGCAGTCACAGCGCGGATCTGAGAACCTGTGGCCTGCCAGCCGAAGCAGAAAATGCAGATCTTACCCGCCTACGCCAAATGAGCTTCGTCGGGCAGCCTACTGCGTAGGCTGGTGCCCCCAACGGGAATCGAACCCGTGTTTGCACATTGAAAGCGTGACGTCCTAGGCCACTAGACGATGGGGGCAGATAGCAAGATGAAAACATAAGGGGTAAACATTGCGCTCTGGAACATCGGTTCCAGAGCGCAATTATCGTAACATGAATCACCGATGAAAACAACCGTTCTGTTATTTCCGGTTGATGACGATCGGACCGAACTTCCGTTCCTGTCGGACCGAGATCTCGCGCTGCTTGATGAGCTCCAGCATGGCGAGGAAGGTCACAATGATCTCGATCTTGGTCCTGGCTTCGGCAAAAAGCTGCGCAAATGATAACGACTTTCTCGTCTTCGAGAGCAGCGTTCGCAGCTCGACGATCTTCAGCTCCACGGTGAACTGTTCCCGCTCCACCTGTTCATCAAATCCCAGCGGCGTTTTTTCCAGCTTGAATTTTTCCAGCACCTCATGGAGTGCCCGGCTGAGGTCTCCGAAGTCCACACCTTCCAGATAGTGCTGCACATCTATTTCCTGCTCGATCTTTTCCTGCATGTGGCGGGTGAAGCTGGGCTCATCGCGCTCTTCCAGCTGATCGAGGAATAGAGTGAGCTGTTTATACGACTCGAAATCCTCGATCGACTGCTCCAGATTTTCCGTTTCTGCTTCTTCTTCCTCGAGCGGCAGCAGAGCCTTTGACTTGCGCGCGACTAGAGAAGACAAGAACACCAGGGCATCGGTGGTCTGAGCCAGGTCGTCTTCGCTCTGCGCTTTGAGCTGAGAGACTATTTCACTCAGATCGAGGTCAAGCGGTTTGATCTCATGCTTTTTTACTTTTTCCACCAGTGCTTCCAAAGTCCCTTCGAACGCAGGCAATTTGATCGTCGCCATCGAATGCTCCTATTGGCTAATTGATATCGGAAGCACCGGCCCCAGGATCGGTTCCGGCTTCGTGACCACACTTTCCCACCAGGCTACGAGCGTAGCCGGAATCTCACGCAATTCCCATTCCCACTCACTTGAGTAGATCCGGACATCAGAAGCGTAGCCGATCGCATCGATGCCCATGGTTCGGCAGGTGAACAAGGCACGGGGCAGATGAAAGTCATTGGTCACCAGAACAGCCCGTTCCAGGCCGAAGATCTCATGTGCCCGATAGCATGTATCATACGTACGCCGACCTGCATAATCAAGAACGATGTCTTCGTCAGGAACACCGAGCTTCAAAGCCAGAACTCGCATGGCTTCCGGCTCGTTATAGTCCACAAATCGGTTATCACCGGACATCAGGATCTTTGACACTTTTCCTTCGTCATACAGGGTGACGGCGGCATTGATCCTGTCCGTCAAGACCGGACTGGGTGTCCGGCTGCGCGTGAGACCTGCACCGAACACAATGGCAACGTCGTATCCGGCTTCGATCTGCTCACGGATGTTAGCTCGACCCTGACTGTTGGTCCAGAGATACAATACGCTGCACAGGACGATCAAGCATCCTCCCAGCATTAACACGATCGGGAGGAAACGTCGAAGATATGAGGCCGAAGAGTTGCTGGCTGAAGTCACGTCGTTCCTACCCTTCTACCAGAGCCACGTCGACGATCTCATGCGGCACGAGCGCCAGGAAATCCTGAGCTCGCATCTCGAGAGAGCGCGTCCGTTCGCCGGCGTTGAAGTCGATGGTCGCAAGTCCTTCGATGCTTTTATCCACCCAGACCTTCAGTGAGAACAAATTGCCGAACGGCGACACGCCTCCCGGTTCACAGCCCGTGATCTTCTTCACCTCTTCCGGGTCGGCAAAACGGGTCTTCTTGGTCCCCAGAACATCACGAAGCTTCTTGCTGTCCAGTTTGAGCGAAGCGGAGATGACGATCAGGTGAAATATACCGTCCTCTGCTTTGACCAGGAGCGCCTTGGCTCCGGTCTCAAGCGCAGTCCCGCGCGCAGCCGCTGCTTCTTCCGAGGTGCGGACCTCTGCATGTTCGAACTTCCGGTACTTGACCTGCTTGCCGTCGAGGAAGGCGCAGATATCGCTGTACACGCCGCGTTTACCCTTGCCACGGATCGCCATCCCGACCTCTATCAGCTGACTCTCCTCGACCTCGCTCGGCGCATCCATCACTGCCGTCTTGCCTGAACTGGTCATGGGGAATGCCATGACCTCTTTGAGCGAACTATCGCGGGTCAGCAGCATGACGAGACGGTCGAGCCCGAGCGCGATGCCACCATGGGGTGGTACGCCGTAGGAAAAAGCTTCCAGAATATGCCCGAACTGTTCCTGGATCTTGACCCGATCATGTCCGATGATCTCAAACACTTTGGCCAGAGCCTCGGGATCATAGATGCGGATGCCTCCCCCGCCGACCTCATAGCCATTGCAGACCAGATCATATTGAGTGGAAACGAGACTATGGATCTTGGCGATGGTCTCAGGTTCTTTCAGTTTGGTGATATCGATGTTCTTAAGTTCTTCCTGCAGCTCAGCCTTAGGTCCAGTGAACGGATTGTGCGAATAGGTCCAGTTGCCGGTCATTTTATCCAGCTCAAAGGTTGGCCAGTCCACGACCCAGGCGAATGCAAGTTCATCCGGGTCCTTCGGGTCTTCTCTCATATCAAATTTATCCGCGCCGTATTTCTCAAAGGCTTCCTTGTACGAGAGCACGGGGAACGGTTTCTGCCTGATCTTCTTGCCGTCGAGCTTCTCGATGCTGTCGATCACCATGCCCTCGATCATACCCATGACATCCTCGCGTTCGACGAATGACATCTCGAGGTCGAGCTGCGTGAACTCGAAACCGCGATCAGCGCGCAGGTCCTCGTCCCGGACGCAGCGGGCGAACTGGAAATAGCGCTCCATGCCGGCGACCATGAGCAGCTGCTTGTACTGCTGAGGGCTCTGGGGCAGGGCGTAGAACTTCCCGGGCTGCAGTCTGCTCGGCACGATGAAGTCGCGGGCGCCTTCCGGGGTCGACTTGGTCAGCATAGGGGTCTCGATCTCGATGAACTCGTGCGACACGAGGTACTGACGCATCAGATTGAACAGTTTGCTTCGAAGCATCATCTTGGCCTGCATGGCCGGCCGGCGCAGGTCCAGGTAACGATACTTCAATCTGATATTTTCATCGACATTGAAGTCTTCCTGGCTGAGATCGAACGGCAGGTCGTGGGCATGGGACAGGATCTTGACCTCTACAGCTTCCACCTCAACAGTTCCGGTCGGGATGCGGGCATTGACCATGCTCTCAGGCCGCTTGAGCACCTTGCCGGTGACCGTGATGACATCCTGGGCACGAAGCGTCTTGGCTATCGCGAACGCTTCTTCGCTGACCTGGGCCGGGTTGAACACTATCTGCACTTCCCCGCTGCGGTCCCGCAGGTCGATGAAGATAAGCTTGCCGTGGTCGCGCCGGTTCCAGACCCAGCCCTTCAGAAGGACGGGCTGATCAATCTGATTGACGGTTTGTTTGATCCAGATGCGGGTGTCGGACATGGGGAGCTCCTCATAATGCAGGCCTCTGTGCCTGCGATCTGTAAATCAAAAAATCAAAATCCGTTTTTCGCGCACCCACGGAGGGGTGCTCTTTACAATGCAGGCCTCCGTGCCTGCAATCTGTTGAAATACATGTATGGCATCTGATGATATTTTCCTTCCAGCTGCTTCTTGACAGGGTTCTGTGCTATGTACCTGAGCGTATTATTGAGACGATGTTCCGTATTCACAATACAGAAATAGAAACGTTTTTGCCAACACGACTCCAAAATGCCTGTACGATTCCTGCATGCCTGATAAAAGAACGATTTGATCGAATGCATCAAATCGGACAATGTTATAGGGCGAATCCTCTCTCATCCAAACCAACAGGTGCACATGATCTGGCATGATGCAATATGCATACAAGGTCGCACACTTCAATTGACAGGCTTTCATGATTATGGCTGAAAGCTGCTCGGTTAGTTGCGTATCTTCGAACAACCAGATACGCTCGGCGGTGTTTGCCGTTACGAAATACGGATATTCTACCTGATTGATTCGACGCTGGGTCATCGGGTGGCCTTTTCACAATTACCCCACAGAGCAGGCCTCCGTGCCTGCGATCTGTATACCTGAAATCCTAAAATTCAAACCGCACCCACACCGTTTGATCCTGAAATCCTGAAATCGAAACCGCACCCGCGGAGGGGTGCTCTGTGGAGATACGGTGTGGTCATATTATCCCAGACTCTTCCGCCACTTGGCGGCCCATTCGATCTCCTTGGTCAACGGCTTCTGATCCTGGCGGAGGAAGTAGATATTGGACGTGGAATTCCGGTGGAAATAGTGATCAAGGGTACGCGGTCCAAGCTCCCAGCCCAGGTATTCCTCTATCAGGCGGACATCCTGCTCGATCTCCCACCACATCTTCCGGTCGTTGACGAGGAAATGCAGATTTTCCTTATTCAGGAAGTACCCTGCGGTCTTGATATCATGCTCGAAGTTCAGATAACAAGCGTTGAACGCGTCGAGCAGACCAGCTTTTTTGATATCGCGAAGCGCTCTGCCGGTGCCGATCAGCTCGGGCGGAATCCCCAGCGAATAGAGAGCTGAAGTGAACTTGATGGCACGCGGCAGCTTCTTATTGCCGACCGTACGGCTGTAGCCCAGGAGGCCGATGTGAAGCATCCGTTCTCGACGCGACGGGACATCCTCCGAAACTTCGTTGATGACCGAGGCAAGCTTTTCGACAGACTTACGATAATAGCCTTCTGAAATTCTGATAATCTGCTCAATCTTTGTCCTATCCCTGGCAGATATGATCATCGCTTCCCGCGTTGGTACTTCCTTCTTCAACTGTGTGATGGCCTTCTTCACCAGAGCCGTATCCCAGTCGTACCGAAAAGATGACTGAACCAGGACCGTTCTGACGCCCGCGTATTCATCCATGAACCGTCGTGTATTCATAGGCGTCAAATGCCCACGGAACGGCAGGCCGCCAGGTCCGATGATCGGATAGAGAGGAACCTCGATCTTCCCGGACAAGACAGAGAAATCAGACAAGGCTGACTTGACCGCAAGGACAGTCGCGATCAGACCGCTGTTGAGAGCAGGATCGGAGCGGGCAACGAACGGGCGCAGGTATTCGGGTTTATGGCCAAAAAGTTTAAGGTACCTGGTCGTGTAGTCCTTGATGATCTGGTCAGCTGACAAGAGATCGTTCACTCCTTCGAACAGTGGAATCACGCCGATCTGCTCGTTGACCCGCTTCTGTTCAAAAACCTCGGTCTTCCAACGGGCGGTCTTCTGAAAAGTCTCCTGAATGCGCATCAGCTGGGCGGCTGACTCGGTCATGGGAAGGATGACCTCCAGGATCGGCGGCGTATGGAGCTTCAGCTCCTGCACGAACTCATCTGCCGTGAGGATGCCCATGTAGGCGCGACCGAGACGATAGCCTGGCTCATGCGAATTATTCGGTATGCGGTAGGTCAAAAAAACATCACGGCCAAGTTGCTTCTTGGAAAAATAGGCATGATGATTGCGGACCAGACGGTCCACGACCGCCTCGTCCACGAGCTTGCCTTCCCAGTCCCACATGTACTCATCGCAGCCCAGATCGTGGAAGCAGTGATAGCACTCCTCCGGCTCCTGGTAAGTCGAAATAAACGGAGAGTCCCCGAAATACGGGGCACTGACATTGTCCGGATGCTGGGAAGCCATGATGACAGGGATTTTGCGCATAGAGGTTGGTGCATAAAAAAACTACCCTCATCCCACATGCTCAGATACGGGATAAGGGTAGTTTTTGACTACGGTGCCACCTTATATAACTTAGGGTAAGCGATATCGGGCTTGACCGTCGCCTCCCGGCGATACAGGAGAGCGTTACTTCCCCCAGACAAAAATCAGTATAAGTGAACAAGACCAAAAGTCAATCGCTCAATTCCTTTCAAACCGTCTTGTCCTTTGCAAGCACTTCTCCCGGCAAAGTCATCAGCCCGGGCCAGACCTTGCGTCCCGGGTACATGGACGTATGGATGCCGGTGAAGACACCGTCACCGAGGAAGCAACCGAGTTTTTCCCGATGCGTGTCCACTTTCTTCCCGTTGACCTGCGTGATGTGAGCAGAACCATCCGCTCTGAAATCCGCCGTGATGAATCCGGCTCCTATGTTTACCTGCGCTCCGATGACGGAATGACCGATGTAGGAACGATGCTTGCAGACCACATGATCCAAAAGCACGCTGTCGACGATCTCCACCCCGAAGCCGATCTGACAGTGATCGCCGATGATGGTATCAGGACGAAAATAAGCATTTGGTCCGATGATGCAATCTGAACCGATATAGACCGGACCGGTGATGACTGTGCCACTTTTAATTACCGTGTTCTTACCAACGATGACCGTACCTTCCAGATGGACATTTTCCTCGATCCGGCCCTGGTTGGACGGTTCCTGCTCCTGAAGGAGAGAAACATTAGCCTCCAGCAGATTCCAGGGATAGCTGATAGGCAGCCATTTGGTCTGTACCTTTTCCCACTTCACTTCCGGCAAAAGACGGATATAGTCGACCAGCTCCAGTTCGCCTCTGGAAGACAGCTCGATCTGGAGGTCAAAGATGGAACGATCAAACATATATACTGAAACGCCGACCAGATTGCCCTCGGCTTTTTCCGGTTTCTCGATAATGTCTTCGACTATGTCACCCTGAACCTTCAGCACCCCGAACTGCTCAGGATGCGGATGCTCAGCTGCCAGGACGCAGTACTGGTGCTCAAGGCATCGCTTCAGGTCTTCACGGAAATACACATCGTCGCCGCCCAGCACCAGAAATCGATCTTTGATAAGTTCTCTCGCGGCCTGCAGCGCATGGGCCGTCCCTTTCTGTTCGCCCTGAAGGATGTAACGAATGGGCATGCCTTCAAATTCGTCACCAAAAGCCTTCCTGATCGCCTCGGCTTGGTAACCGACCACAATCAGAACCTCGTCGACCAGTCCTTTGAGTTCGCCAAGAGTGTGCCCCAGTATCGTCGTCCCCAGAAGCGGAAGCAGAGGCTTGGGCCGCGTCAGCGTGAGAGGATAGCAGCGTGTAGACCTGCCTGCGGCCAGGATGACTGCCTGAATGCTGTGTGCCATAGGTCACCAACACGGTTAAGTTTACAAGGAACCAATTTGTTGTTGTCATCCTCGTGAAAACGGGGATCCAGAAATGAAAAAAAAGAAAGGATGTCACCCTGAGCGTAGTATGACGAAGTGAAGGGTCTGCATTGAAAGAAAAAGATGAATCCCTGCCTCCGCAGGGAATGACCGCTTAGTCGTCGACCTGAAGTAACAGTTCTATCAACCGAGTCAGCTCTTCTTCGCTGTAGAATTCAAGAGCGATGGTGCCTTTGCCCTGCCGTTCCTGAATGTGGACCCTGGCGCCCAGATGATCCATGAGATGTTTTTCCTGATAGTCCCAGCGGGACAGGGTCTGTTTCTGCGCTTTGGAAGTCTTGCCGGTCAGCCGGGTCGACAGATATTTACGCACCAGGTCCTCAACCTCGCGGACATTCAGTCTATCTTTCAGGATCTGGCCATAAGCGATTTCGATGAGATGAGGATCCACCAGTCCGAGCAGCGCCCTGGCATGTCCCTCGGTGGTCTTGCCTTCGGTCAGACCCTGCAGGACAGCAGAAGGCAGGGAAAGCAGTCTCAGGGTATTGGAAACGGTCGGCAGCTTCTTACCGACCCGATGCGCGATATCCTTCAGCGGAATATTGAATTCCTCATGCAGCCGCTGATAGGCATGGGCCTCCTCTACCGGGTTCAGATTCTCTCGTTGAACATTTTCCACCAGCGATATCTCCAGACGTTCCTGATGATTCTGATCGCGGATGATGGCCGGGATAGTAGCCAGCCCTGCTTTTTTGCAGGCGGCCAGGCGGCGGTGCCCGGAGATCAACTGGTACTCCCCTGCTTCTGATACCACCAGCACTGGCTGCAATACGCCAAACTGACGGATAGATGCTGCCAGCTCCTCAAGCGAAGCATCGTCCATGGCCTGACGGGGCTGGTAGGGATTGGGAACTATAGAAGAGACCTGAATATTCCGGACTCCTTCGCCGGCGTTCAGTGTGGCTTTCTGAGGGATCAGAGCGTTCAGACCTCTGCCGAGACGTGACTTCTGCTGCATAAAAAAACCTCCCGTTTGGTACGAGGAGGAGTATAGCAGAAAGCACAGGAGGTCGCTACCGAAACGAGCCTAGTGGCTATTTCCCAGCTGACAGATGGAAAAATGTTTCTTTCTGTTCTGGAGAAGCCTTTTCGAGATAGGCAAAAAGGATTTCTTTGATAAAATCAGGCAGGTCTTTTTTCATATAGTCCAATACTGCTCTCTGCGCTCTCGGAAAAGCCTGAAGATAGGTTCGGATCAATTGGATCTTCTCGTCGGGGCCGGTCGTCCCCTGAAGGGCCACTGTAAGCTCCTCTATCCGCTCTTCCGGCAGGGCAGCTACGGATTTCTCCAGCATTTTCTGCAGTATGATCTCGTTCAGTCTCATGCGTATTGCTTTCTCTGCTTGCTGGTCCAGTTGCATGGTCTGGAACAAGGGCGTCAGGATAGTCGACTCGAGTCCGATCAACAGCATCTGTGCATCGTTCATTATCAAGCCTCTCCGTCTGCCGTAGCGCGACTTGGTCTCTTCTGTCCTGAAAACCAGACCAATGCTTGCCTGCGTATAGACTCTGCCACTCTCGCTGGATTATTCAATACCAAGTCGAGTGTCCCTATAGTCTGTAGGCCACATAAAACTATAACGTATAAATCATCAACAATCTCCATATTCGTTGTGTATTCGGTAAAATTATTCATATCAAGTGTTGAAGCGAGTATTGATTGTACAATCACTTTCAACCAAGTAGCCACGACAGCCGGACCTACTATGTCAAATGCCACTCGTGCCTGGCGCCATTGGCTACTCAATACTCCCAGCGCTTTC
>MNZT01000048.1:0-20814 GCA_001873755.1 Candidatus Wirthbacteria bacterium CG2_30_54_11
ATCCGGGAACGGGGAATGAAAACATTCCTGACCAGCGAACAGGAAAAATGGCAGTGCCGCAAATGCTCAAGTACAGTCTGTATGCACACTGACATCTGCCCTGAGTGCGGGACCAGACGCCGGATAGAACCCTTGACCTCTCTCCCGAAATAGCCCCGATCAGCCCCTATGGTACGGACCGAATTGGGGCAGCAACGTAACCACGACAGACATATAAGAAAAACTATGATTACGATAGATTTCATCGATGTTTGGCGACCACTGCTCATACCTGCCTCCAGTTGCAGTTATGTCAATGATCACACCATATTTATGGACAGCGACGGACAATTACAGCTGATAGGTACCTGTGCCCGCGGTAACTATCGATTCTGGACAGAAACCGGTTTTATCTCCGCCTGTTCTGATTCTCTGCAGGATACCATGCAGGAATCCGGGCTCCTCCTGTCAGGTCATCCGCTTCGAGGTGTGAAGATCTCTCCTTTTGTATATGTTGACGAAACGTCAGCTACGTACCACCTGTTCTTCGGACCTCGGAACATTTATCACTTCATTTCAGATACCGGAAAAGTATGGAAAAGGGTCGAGAACGCTGTCAGCGGACTCTGGCCGGGACTTCGAGATCCGCATGTGATCAAATACCAGTCAAGGTATCTGATGTTTAGTACCGGTCGAGGTAATTGCATAGAGGTCAGGGAAAGTTCTGACCTGTATACCTGGGGGAAAAGCAAAACAGCACTAAAACTCGGCCCCGGGATACCCAGATCTCTAAACTCATCCTGCGAATCTCCCTGTGTAATACCATATGGCAGTGATCACCTGCTTTTCACGACCATCACTCCCTGGTCTGTTTCCAAAAAAAGAAATCGTGAACATTATTTGAATACAAAAGTGTTCGTTTCCAGGGATCCAACAGATTTCGGGGTATATGCCACAGACAAAACAAATACGTCAAATCCGGTGGCCACCATCGAAGCCCATGCGCCTGAGGTTATCGGGTACGCAGGCCGGAGATATATAACCACGTGCGGTTGGAAAAACTCACCCAAAGCGAAAGGCATACATTCAGAAGGCGTGTATATCCGGGAGATGGAAATAAGTGACCGCTGACTGGACACTCTCTTCCTGAAGATTATAATACGCTCATACTTCACTCGTGCGAACCAGCTTACTGACAGAAAGGTCAACGATGACAGACACCAATCCCCAAATGCCTCCCGTAACCCCGACCCAGCCTGCTTTCCCTGAACCGGCCGCTCCCGTGACCCCGCCGGTCATCCCGCCGCCGGTCGCGCCACCTGCGGCTCCGCCTATCGGTTTTGCCGCGCTCGACTCCAGACCGCCGAAGAAAAAACCCGGCAAACTGCCGCTCGTCCTCGGGTCCATGCTGGTCACCTTCATCGTGTTGTTCACCGCAGCCTACCTGGTCTACGGCAAAGAGATCAATTCCGCGTTCGACAAGATGTTCGGGAAAGATGAAACCGCAGAAGAAAGCACCGCCACTGCCGAAGATGAGACCGCCACAGAAGTTGTCACTCCTCCGGAGACTGTTCCCGTCTCGGTCCCTGTTTCCATCCCGGTGATCGTGGCACCTGCCATCACTGCAGCTGACATGCCGCTCTTCTATGCGGTCGGCAACGAGCTCTGGATGCGGGACAGCGCCGGCACAGCCACCAGGATTCTCACCACCGGAGCCAATGGTTTCTACCGGGTCCAGGGCTATGATGCCTCCCACCTCGGGTACTACCGCTGTGATACCGTCACCGGCGACTTCGGCTGTGCGGTGTACTCTCTGAACTGGAAGACTGACGCCGAGACCAAACTCTGGACAGCTGCGGCCACAGATTACGTCCAGCAGACCGCCTTTTCTGACAGCGACACCTGGGCCATACTGAACGAAAATTCCGCCGGCAGTACGACCAACTGGAAACTCATTCTGCATGACGGAGTGACCGTAATAACCTTGTTCGAGGAATCCACGAACGAAGGCTACGGCCGCGGCGGCTATGTCGAAGATTCCAGCGTCCTCGCATTCTCCCCGGATGGTACCTACATCATGCATATCGCGACCAGTTCCCCCCGCAACCTCGGTGATTTCCGGGTCTATGTCTACGATCTCTCAGGCACCAGAGTGACCGAGATCCCCGATGCGACCCAGCCGGTCTGGATTAGTGACACCGAAATCCTCTACCGGGACAAAGTCGCGGACAAAGGTGCGGTCTGGACTGTGACCACCGGCGAAAAATCCGTCATCGCCTCCATCCCCGCTCACGCGTACCGCTACCTGCTCCATCCTGACGGCAAACGGGTTGCCTTCTTCACGGATGCCGGCATCGGTGAAGCCTGGGTCTACACCATCGCGGACAGATCAGCAGTCAAGGTCGGCACTACCCTGCTCGACGCCACCTGGGCCTATAATTCCTACCTGGTCGGCAACCGCGCCGAGGCCTGCCCGGTCGGCGGCTGCGACATGCCGTACTATGGGGATATCAATGTCACCAACGATATCATCAACCTGAAAACTACTGATGGGACCACTGCTGCCGTTGATCTCGGCACCGGCGGCCGTGCACTTACCGTGGACTACAGCATCTGGAAATAACTAGGCGTTGAGCGATCTACGCCCCACAATGAGCCCAATACAAAATTCCTACTATGCAGGGAAGCATGACAGATTCGCGACCAGAGACCATTGAGCCGATCGTCGAGGAGCCGGCGATAAACCCTGTATCTCCTGTTCTTAGCTCTGAACTGGACCCGGATGCCAAAAAAACGGAAAAAACAAAAAAGTTCACGCTCATCGTCACACTCCTGTGCGCCATCCTCCTCATGCTCATCACCGGCGCCTACCTGATCTTTGGCAAAAAGATCAATGCCGCATGGAACGTACTGATCTCCAACGACCATGCCGTCGCAGAAGAAGACACGTACATCAGCCTCGACCCCCCTGTAGAAGAACTTCCTCCCCCAGTCTCGATCCCGACTACTCCTGTCGTCGAACCTCCAGCGTCCTTTCCTGTTCTGCCGCCTGCCGTCGATGTGACCGGTTCTCTGCCATTTTTCTTTCAAAAGGACGGAGCGCTCTGGATGCAGGACATGAATGGCACAGAAACCCTGCTCCTGAGCACGATGGCACCCGACGAAGCGTATGCCTACGATCAATCACACCTCGGGTACGATATTTGTGATGCACGCTCAGGTACTTGGCAATGTTCAGTCAAATCCTTGAACTGGAAAACTGCGACCGAAACAACACTCTGGTCATCAGAACCAACCCAGCTAATATCGCTTGTCGCTTTCTTTGATCAGGATACCTGGGCTGTAGGCGTACTCAGTCCGAACTCAGAAGGAGTATCACGGGAGCGAAAGACCTACCTTCACGAAGGGACCACCATATCGTATCTGTTCAGCAAGACCGGACGTGACCTGGATTGCGATAGCTTAGGGTGGGGTGATGGTGGCAGATCATTGACCTTCTCCTCTGATGCGTCCTATCTCCTGGAGACAGAAGACAATTGTATCTCAGTGTATGATATGGCCGGTACTCAGATGACCAAAATACCAGGTGCAAACCAGCCCGTATGGATCAACGATACCCAGATCCTCTATCGAGATGCATTCGGCGACAAAGCCGCTCTATGGACAGTCCCCACATCGACCCGGTCAGTCATTGATGCGATCCCGTCTGATGCCCATCGATTCACAATCAACCCCGATGGAGACCGGGTCGCCTTTTTCACCTACCAGGGCATTGGTGAAGTGTGGATGTACAATATACCAGCTGGAACAGCCATCCGAGTCGGAGAGGGAATGATCGACGGCTCCTGGACCTTTGATGCTGATGTGGTTGGACAGTTGACCGATACGTGTCAACCAGACGACTGTCATGAGCCAGGGCAGACCATCTCCAACACCGGACGATCGATCAGAATAAATTCAGAGAGCAAAACTGTTACGCAGCTTGATTTCGACTCCTCTGCCTATCCGATCAAAATACTCTATTCCATCTGGAAATAACTCACCATGTCCACTGTCCGCTCCATATACTCGGTCATCGAAAGCAAACCGACCATAGAGGGAGCCGGTGTTCACCTGCGCCGCGTGTTCGGCTTTGGTGATACCCTGGAGCATGACCCCTTCCTCCTGCTGGACGACTTCCGTTCCGATGAATCCTGGAGGTACAAAAAAGGCTTTCCCTCTCACCCCCACCGTGGCATCGAAACCATCACCTATATGCTCACAGGACAGGTGAAGCATAAAGACAGTCTGGGTAACAAAGGCACCATCGGGCCCGGCGATGTCCAGTGGATGACCGCCGGCAGCGGCATCATTCATGAAGAAATGCCCCGAGGGAACCCGAGGGGCCGGATGCACGGCTTTCAGCTCTGGGTCAATCTGCCCCAAAAGGCCAAGATGATGAAGCCTCGCTACCAGGAAGTGAAAGCCGCCCAGATCCCGATAGTCCCCTTGGTGCATGGCGGTGAAGTGAAGGTCATAGCAGGACAGTACGGTGAGACCAGAGGACCGGTCAAGGACCTCATCGTTGCGGTCGAATATTTCGATATCACTCTGCCGCCGGACGCCTCGTTCGAGCACCCGGTCGACACGGGACGAACGGCGTTCGTCTATGTGATCGCCGGACAGGCAGGCTTCGCCGGCCAGCCGAACCGGCTCTATGGCAACCACTCCGGGGTTTCACTCAAAGACGGCGAGCTGGTCGGCATCACTGCCTCCGCCGAAGGTACCCGTTGCCTCCTGATCACCGGGGCTCCCCTGCATGAACCGGTCGCCTGGGGCGGTCCGATCGTGATGAATACCGAGGATGAACTGGTACAGGCTTTCAGGGAGTATCAGGAAGGGACATTTATCAAAAAATAGGTAACCTATGGCCACTATCAATTTCAAGGGTAAAAGCATCATCTGGAACCATCACCTTTCGGTTCCCTACCACACTTTAGAAGTGTTACCAGAGCTGGGACACAATTCCGATCACGCCAATGGCAACCTCATCGTAGAGGGGGACAATCTGATTGCTCTCAAAAGCCTACTACCTAGATATGCAGGCCAGGTGAAGTGTATCTATATCGACCCACCGTATAACACCGGCAATGAAGGCTGGGCGTACAACGACAAGGTCAACAGCCCTCTAATGAGAGAATGGTTAGATAAAGAAGTCGGTGCAGATGACTTATCAAAGCACGAAAAATGGCTTTGTATGATGACGCCGAGATTGAAATTACTTAGGGAATTACTTACCAAAGATGGCGTGATATTTATTAGCATAGATGACAACGAGCAACATAACCTGCGTATTCTGTTGAATGAAATTATGGGGGAAAGCAATTGGGTTGGAACTATTATTTGGAAAAATGCGACAGATAATAATCCGACAAACATAGCCATTGAACACGAAAATATACACTGCTATGCAAGAGACAAGACAAATCTGCCTAACGAATGGAAATCAAAGATATCGGATGTCAAAGAAATACTCGTCAATATTGGCAATCGATTAGTAGAAAAATATGATGATGACTCACAGTTACAATTAGCTTATGCAGCGTGGTTTAGAGCAAACAAACAATTTTTGGCTCCTCTTGACAGGTATAAGTATATAGACCGTGGTGGTGTATACACGGGGAATCAAAGCGTTCATAATCCAGGGAAAGAGGGTTATAGATATGATGTTGTTCACCCGGTTACAAAGAAACCGTGCAAGCAGCCGTTGATGGGTTATCGTTTCCCCGAAGAAACTATGACAGAGCTAATAAAACAAAAAAAAATACTGTTCGGCGATGACGACACAAAGATTGTTGAGTTGAAACTTTACGCAAATGAGTATAGCGATAAACTGCAAAGCGTTATTGAAATGGATGGAAGACTTGGGGCTTATGAATTAAGGGATATATTTCCAGAAACCACCAAAACGTTTGATAACCCCAAACCGTCATACCTAATCAAACAGCTTGTGTCTTTTGTTGTCTCCAAGGATGATTATGTCCTCGACTCCTTTGCAGGTAGCGGAACAACTGCTCACGCTGTCCTGGATCTCAACAAAGAAGATGGGGGGAATCGTAAGTTTATTCTGGTGCAAATGCCGGAAGATAGCCCCCAGGACAAAGATAAAAATATCTGCCGTGACGTTACCCGGGAACGGGTCAAGCGGGTGATAGAACGGAATGAAAAACAACCTGCCCAGACAAAGATGGACGAAAAAAAGCCAGAGAAAGTGGGATTTGAGTACAAGCGGGTGGGCGTCGCTATCGACCCTGAGAGTATGCTTTCAGGATCATTGCCTACCTACGAGCAGCTCGCCGAGTACGTCTACTACCTCGCCACGGGCAAAAATATTGAGAGTAAGAAGAAGATTGACTTTGCAAGCTCCTTCGTAGGCCAGGACAAGAGCGTCGCCATATTCCTCATTTATGCCCAGGATTGGGAAAAGCTCGGCAAGATGGCCCTCACTCTCGATATCGCCGAACAGATGGAGCAGAAGTACAAAGATGTCGAAAAGATAGTCTACGCCCCTGCCTGCTACCTGGACGAAGACTACCTCGACAAGTTCCGTATCAAGTTCGTGAGCGTCCCGTACAACCTGTTTGAGAGGGTGAAGTAAGTCATTTGCATAGAGCGCAAATGCAAACAAAACAATAATGACCGGACAGAGCCACGCAACTCACTTCTTATTTATCAAATGCTATGATCGAAAACGAAACGCTGGATCAAAAATCCATCCTGTTCCTGAAAGACACACAGCCAAACTGGAAGGAACTGGCCAAGGATTGTGTTGCCTTTGCTACCCGTCGAGGAGGAACGATCATCCTCGGTATCGAGGACGCAGACCGTAGCCCCCCGGCTGATCAACGTATAGACCAGGGAATACCATCACAGATAAAGGAAGCTATCGGAAACCGCACGAACTACGTAGCGTTTGCAGGCTGTGAAATTAAGACTGCCGAGAATGGCGGAGAGTATATCGAACTAGCTGTACACCCAACCAAGAACGGATTGGCCAGCACCACGGACGGCCGTTACTATTACCGCGACGGCAACCGCTCCATGCCAGTGCGCTCAGAGGATATCCCCTATTTGCTCGAAGAAAAGGGTAACTTCACCTGGGAAACGCAAATGAGCTGCCAGGTGCCGCGTGGGCAAGCAGAGCCAGACAAGGAGAACAGGCTGCTTCAGGATATTAGGAATGCCCCCGATGACCGGGTCAGTCCGTTTGTGAAACAAAAAACTGATACTGAGCTCCTCGATTATTTCCTGTTGTCCGCGGATGGATTCCTGACCAATCTCGGCATACTCATGATCGGGAGACGGATGGACAGGGCTCGACTGCACTACCCGCCCAGGATACAGTTTATCCGCTACAACGAGCGGGAAGAAAAAATCAAAAAGTATGTTTGGGATGACGAATTATCACTCAACCCCCTGGAACTCCTGGACACGGTCTATCATTTTCCGGAATGGGACGAGGGGATTGAGATCGTCGACGGCATGTTTCGCAGTATAGTGCCCAACTTCGACCGGGCGGTCATCAGGGAACTGGTGGCCAATGCTCTGGCACACCATTGCTATACCATGAATGGCGATATTTTCATCCTCCTCTATCCTGATCGGCTGGTCATCAAAAGCCCTGGGGCTCTCCCACTCGGGGTCACTCCCCAAAACATTTTGCACAAAAGTGTTTCCCGCAACACATACCTGGCAACCATTTTTCGTGCTCTCAAGATCATGGAAAAAGAAGGGTCAGGGTACCCCAATATCTATTCCCTCCTGGTGTCCCAAGGGAAGCGGCCACCCAAAATCGTCAGCCAGAACGATGAGACAGAAGTCACCATCTATGCGAACATGGTAGATCCCTCGATCGCCCGGTTTATGGCAAAGGTAAACCAGGAATTCCAGTTCAAACTCAGAGAGATCATAACGCTGGGACTGATAGCCCAACACAACGGACTATCGGCTCTCGAAATATCAAAATTACTTGATTTACAGGATCAAGACCAGTCTGCGAAGGACTGGCTGGGGAACCTGCCATCAAGTAAATTGGTACTCTCAAAAGGAAACAGGCGAGGCAAAATCTACTTTATCAATCCAGAATATTTGAACAAGCTGCACTACAAGGGGAAAACCACTTTGCGTACTATTGAAAGTCATCGGTTAAAGGAATTGATTTATATTGATATAAATAAATACCCTGGTTGTAAAATTGGCGAAATCATACAAAGGATCGGTGAAGAAATTCCCCGACACCAAATACTCACACAACTGAACATATTGCTCAGTGAAGGAAAAATAACAAAGACAGGCCAGCTCAAGGGAACCAGATACACCGTTGTTTCATAAAAAGCACATAATTGTATATTTTTATTAAAACTGTAACAAAAAATGGCTTTTCATCCAGCTGTTAAGCCATTTCTCCGAAATCATAAAAAACATAACTCTGACATAGACTTATCAATAGAGCGTTTATATGTACCTCAAAAACTACCAGGTCAAAGTCGTCAAACAGTTCAAGCAGTATTTCAAGACTGCACAAACTCATAGAGGGCACTATGAGGAAATCAGACGCACTCTTGGGACTGAATTATTGGCGGATATCAGACATTGGGTTGAGAAGACTCATTCGGATTTAGGCCTGTCATTTACGGATTTACCCAAGACTGGACTCGGCGAGTATTACCCTCGGGTATGCGTCAAAATGCCTACAGGCGGGGGCAAAACTTTGATGGCTGTGGAAGCTATCCGCGAGTATCAGACTCAATTCGCCCAGCGGAAGAATGGGCTGATTGTATGGATTGTCCCCTCGGAAACGATTTATAGCCAGACGGTCAAATATTTGTCAGACAAGGGGGACTTCTACCGTCAGCTCATCGACCAGTCCAGCGGCGGACATACGATCATAGCTGAGAAGGGACAACGCATTACTCGCCAGGACGTAGAGGAAAACCTGGTCATCCTGTTTTTGATGATCCAATCGGTCAACCGTAAGGACGCCAAGGAAGGGCTCAAAGTGTTTCAGGACAGCGGCGGGTACGATACCTTTTTTCCCGCTGACAACCGCTACGACGAACACAAAGCCCTTCTGGAGCAGATACCGAATCTGGATACCTTCGAGACCACAGGGATCGGTTCTATGCAGCCCCAGGTCAAAACCAGCCTTGGCAACCTCGTTCGAGTTGCACGTCCCCTGATGATTATCGACGAATTTCATAAGGTATTTACTCCCAGGGCACAGGAAACCATCAACCACCTCAACCCCTCGATGATCCTTGGCTTCACGGCGACCCCCAGGCAGGGGATGAACCTGCTCGTAGAAGTCAAAGGCATTGAGCTGAAAGACGAAGAAATGGTCAAGCTCGATATGCACCTCTATCCCCCGCAAAATGAAGATCGGGATTGGCGGGATATGTTACGGAAGGTAAAACAGCACCGCGAAATAATTGAAAGCAAAGCGACGGATTATCGCCTGCACAAGGGACGGTATATCAGACCTATCGCTCTCTTGCAGGTAGAACGTACAGGGAAAGAGCAACGGGGAAAGGGATTTGTGCATAGCCTGGATGTGAAGGAATACCTGATAGAACTTGGCATACCGGAACACCAGGTAGCGATCAAGACGAGTAGTCAGAACGACATAGAGGATATCAATCTGCTATCCCCTGATTGTGAAATCCGCTATCTGATTACCAAAGAAGCCCTCAAAGAGGGTTGGGACTGTCCGTTCGCCTACATCCTCGGCATCATTCCCAACGTTAACTCAAATACAGGGACTACGCAGCTCGTAGGACGTATCCTGCGTCAACCCTATGCTCAGAAAAGTGGCATTTCCGATCTGGATGAGAGCTACATCTATTTCGTCAACGGAAATACCGAGAAAATACTTAGCCAGATACAGGCAGGCTTCAAAGGGGAAGGGCTGGAAGATCTCGTGGGCAAAATCCAGATACCAGAAGATAAATTTGCCACCACTAAAACCGAAGTGGTATCGATCAAAGAGGTCATACGGGATACCTATCCAGAAAGCCTCTATCTGCCTGTATGGGCTATCAAAACAGCGAAGGGTACCTATCGGCGGTTCAATTACGATATCGATATCAAACCACATATCACATTTTCTGAGGTAGATTTTCGAAATTTTGTAGTTTCTACCCTCAGTCCCGCCTTGAGCCAACAGACTCAACAGCACCAGGAAGTCACTATTACCCTGGGAAAAGAAAGCAAAACTGAAAAAACATACTTTCAATCTCAGGATGAAGAAGGTGTCAGCGAACAAATCGACCGTAACTACTTCCTGCGTCGGGTAGCTGAATTGATTGAAAATGCCTTTGTAGCCAGCTCGTTCGTCGACTCCTTACTGTCTTTAGTGAAGGAGTTGATAGCTGGTGAGATTGCTCAACACAATTTCGGGTTTATTGTTCACCAGTTTGTCGCTTTTATGGATGATGTGAAGCGACAAAAGGAACGCCAGATCTTCGAGCAGTTTGTTGCCGAGGGGCATTTGATCCTGGGAGTGATCAATGATGATACTTTTGGATATACTATCCCCTACACTGATCAGATAACAGTTGACACCGCGAGCGAAGCGTTCAGCAGGGGGCTGTATACGAAAAGTGAACCAAGCTCTATGAATACCTTGGAAAAGAAGGTAGCCAGGACTCTCGATGAGCAGGAATCGACCCTTTGGTGGTTCCGCAATAAAACCGGCAAACAGTGGTATGCGATCCAGGGGTGGCAACAGTATAAAATCCGTCCGGATTTTGTAGCCGCCAGGAAGACAGCCCAGGCCAAGATCGACATCATCTACATTCTGGAAAGCAAAGGTAAACAGCTGCTCGGTAATATAGACACGAATTACAAACAAGACGTTTTTGATTTTTTGAATAAAACGGACGTTACCACGGTCAAAAGCAAAGAATTAATTCACTTCAAGCTACACGACGACTTCCAATACGAACTGATTGCAGAGGAAGAAGAGGAAAAGGACATTAGATCTCTATTCAATCAGGAAGGGACATTTATCAAGACCTGATCGAGAAAGAACCCTGCTCCATGCTTACTCCCGGCCATATTGCCGCCTCGTATCTGATCTCTCAGATACCGAAGAAAAAACTTCCTTCTCGCGAGATCTGGTTCATCGTGATCTGCGGCTCCTTTCTGGATCTGGATTTCCTCCTGCTCATGCTGTCTGGCTATCCTGGAGGTCTGCACCATCATTTCATCATCCATACTCCTTTGTTCGCTCTGTTGCTGTTCATTCTGATTATTGTATTCACCAGACACCGTCTTTCAACTGCTGCACTTGCACTCGGGCTCGTTGCTCTACTCGGTCACCTCGTGCTCGATGATCTCAACTACTGGATGGGTCTGGCAGGATTGGCTGCCGGAGTTTCTGCGACGGCACAGATCAGATGGGAATACCCTTTGGATTCAGGCAGAGTGCAGGCTCTGGCTTTGACGGCAGGTGAAACCGCTCAACGATTCACCAGTATGGGCATCCTGACGATATACCTCAGATCAAAACTCTTCTTACTTGAGATTGCCACCATCAGCGCAGGCTTGTTCGTTTTTCTCAGGCAGCTCATCAAGCCCGGACCTTGGTCCCACCTTCCAGGACAGAAGCACTAGATACAACTCATTTCCCTCCATGAAAGGTTCAAAATGCCCCAAAAGCCGAAAAATCCACCCTCATCTTTGAAAATGGGAATACTGTTTGTCCTCGCGGTCACCATTCTCTACGGCCTGACCTATCTGGGCATACAGCAGCTCCTGCGCCACAACGCGGACAAACCGCAGATCAGTCTCGTCTCGGAGGCAGCTGCGGCACTGACCAGAGGCGACCTTGCTACCTCAGTACTTCCATCCCCCACCATCGACCTCAGAGAAAGCCTGGAACCGTTCGTCATCGTGTACGACACGGCCGGCAAACCGACTGCCGGATCAGGGTTGCTGGACGGCGAGCTGCCGACTCCTCCTGCCGGTGTCTTCACCTATGCCTCGGAGCACGGCGAAGACCGGGTCACCTGGCAGCCGAAGAGCGACGTTCGGATAGCCACGGTGATCAAACCGTTCTCCGGCCCTGCGTCCGGTTTTGTGCTGGCCGGCAGATCACTTGCAGAGGTGGAACGAAAGACGGATATTCTGCTCGTGATCATCGCAGGAGCCTATACTGCCACCATGCTCACCGCCTTTGTACCGATGTACCTGCTGCTTAGACCGCGAAAAAATCGTCTCCTGACCCGGTTTCTGGTATAGTTTAGTCGGTTAATATCTACAAAGATGCTCTGCATGCTTCATTATCTCGTCATCGTCGGCGCCACCGCGCAGCTGCTGGGTATCCTTTCCTACATACGGAACACTATAAAGGGTAAAACCAGGCCCAATCGCGTCACCTGGCTGCTGTGGGCACTGGCACCGATGATCGGCACCGTAGCGGCTCTGTCTGACGGAGTCCGCTGGGCCATCCTCCCGGTGTTCATGGCCGGCTTCGGACCGCTGCTGGTGTTGATCGCTTCCTTCTTCAATAAACAGTCGTACTGGCAGCTCAAACCCTTCGATTATCTCTGTGGTCTGTTCTCCCTGCTCGCAATGGTACTCTGGGCTATCACCCGGCAGCCCGAAGTGGCAATCGTTTTTGCAATCCTCAGTGACGCCTTTGCGGCCATCCCCACCCTGATGAAGTCATGGACCCATCCTGAGACCGAATCGATAGGACCATTCATCGGGGGGGTTCTTTCTCAAAGCACCGCTTTCTTTGCCATCCAGACCTGGACCCTGACTTCCGTCGCCTTCCCCTCGTACCTTGTGATCCTGAACCTCTGGTTCATCGCGATTATGACCCGGTACCGGTTTACCCATAAGAAGAAAGAACAACATGGCAGGTAATCACTTCCACTATTCCAAAAAAAACGCCATCGCCTACCAGACCCTCGGCATCGACGGCACCTCCTACGAATTTCCCTATCGCGAAGCGGAGAGGATCCTGGGAGATCTGAAAGGACAGAAATGGCTGGATTTCGGATGCGGCACCGGCCGGAGTTCCACCTTTCTCCTGCAGCTGAATGCAAAAGATGTCACCGCTGTCGATCACGATCAGAATATGATCGGTCAGGCCGTCTCTATCCATGCCGGTCAGAGCATCACCTTTCATCTCATCGAGGGTACCATTCCCGTCCCCGATGCGACGCTGGACGGAGCGTTCTCTTCCTATGTATTCATGGAAATGGACTCGCTTGACCTGATCGGACGGACCATGAAGGAGATCGCCCGGACTCTGAAGCCAGGCAGCCGGTTCGTAAGCCTGATGCACAATCCCGCCGCCTGTCTGGGGCATGACTATGTCAGCTACACATTTCCGGATAATAAATCTCTGAAAAGCGGCGACCCCATGGGCGTGACGATCAAAAGTCTCGATCCCTTCGTCATCTCGGACTATTTCTGGACCGAGGAGGATTATCAGCAGGTACTGACCGCTGCCGGATTTGAAGTCAGATCAGTCACCTTTCCCAGACCGACGAGCGGCACCTGGATCGATGAACTGATCGTCCCACCCGGCATGGTGATCTATGCCAGAAAGAAATGACATGACAGGATTGAATCCCAAAATAACCCGACACACACTGCTGAATGCTCTTGCAGCCCTCCTGTTGATCCTCATCAGCTATGTCGGGGGGAGTGACCTGCTGGAGCGGAGCATTATTCTGGGTGCAGCCAGCTGTTTTATGCTCCTTTTCCTGCTCATCGAAAACCATCTGACGACCTGACTTTCTGTGAAATCCTAGCGCCAGAAGAGGTACTCCCATGCCGAACACCAACTGGAAAACTACCCGCATCACAACTATCCTGGCACTTGTATTCCTGATCGGAATTTTCGTCCCCTCCTTTATCGGCATGGACGGATTTCACGGCGGCTTTGCACTCGCGACCTTCAGCGGATTTCTCATGATGGTGTTTACCATCTCGGCCTTTGTCTTCGGCGCCGTAGCTCGACAGCAGGACAAGCTTTTCGCAGGCCAGAACCTTCTCGTCCATTGGACCTACACGGCTGACGAATGGCGCCAGTATTATGCCGATGAGTCAACCGAGGACCGAAAGACCAAAACCTGGCTGTTCTATATCGTCGCCTTCTGGGCAGTCGTGTTCGGCATCGGGTTCCCGATCTATGACCCAAAAGACGGCATTTTCGTAAGTTACATGATGCTGGGACTCATCATCCTCATTGGGTTCGTCGCCTGGCTGTCGATCAGGATCACCCGGCACAAGCTGGAAAAACATGGCGGCGAAGCCTGGATCAGCACCACCGGCGCCTACATCGCCGGCCAGATGCACAGCTGGACGATCGTGGGAGGATCACTCATCGACGTCTCCTGCCTCACAGGGGAAAAGCAATCCCAGATCCGGATCGACTATATGGGCGGTAACACCGAGTATTCCGTCCATATCCCGGTACCGGCCGGCAGGGAAGACGAAGCCAAAATTATTACTCAAACGTTGGCTGCCCAGATATCCAGACAGGCTTGAAGGTTCGTCCGCAACCTTGCCAGACTAGAAATTCTTGGTATAATTACCCCCTGCCTCTGCATCACTGTTGAGGTAGTGTTCCCATTGAGCCTGCTGTACCTGTCTCCAACAATGCGTTGGAAAACGGGTGAGCGGGTCCCTGCACCTTTATAATTCTACGGACTCTGGCTCAATTGGGATCAATATAGCCAGAGGTACAAGACAAACGATAGCCGGGGAATTCAGAAGATTGTTCAGTTCAGTCTTCTGACTCCCCCGGCTACATCACCATATCCTGCGCCGGGCGGAGGAAAAATGCGAAAATTTTGGTTTTTGGTCCTGGCGGTGATGCTCGTCGCTTGCGCCGGCCAACCGGCGGATAGTGTAGCCAGTGCACCCTCGCCGACACTCGCGGCCACAACAACTCCGGCCGTGATTCCCACGCCGGACGGCCCCTTCCCCCACCCGATTCCAGGATGGGACGACATTGATGGGAAATATCTTTTCCCCAATGTTAAGCTCCTCAGGTCGAGCGCGGTCTATGACCACATTGATCTGAAAAAACTGCTGGCCTGGGTGAAAAAATTCGAGCTCGAGAAAAGCCGATATTTCTTCACCATCTGCGTAGCCTGCGACACAGGCAATGCAGACGCAGGGCGTACGATGAAGTGGTTTTATAATGGAACCGGGGAACATCCCCTCGGCTTCACAGGGTTGATCTCCCTGACCTGCGCTCCAAACGCAGTCAAGGAGCCAGGCGGCATGTGGGCCTGCATCGTGCACGAAATGGTGCACGCCAGGGCCCGTGGCCTTGACCAGGAATCAACCGAAGCCGAGGCATATTCACTGGACTCGGCCGTGGTCGCCTGGACGAACGGCTGTCAAACATACTCGTGCTATACGAGTACATTTGACAGCTACGCGGCCATGTACCCCTCAATCACCATGATGCCTCTCTCTGAGGGGCAATATGAGGAGATCCAAGCATGGATCGTCGAAATCGGCAGCTTCATGAAGCCCTAGCTGCCGATTCAGGAGATGGTCGTGGTCTTGTACCTCGGCTATCTCTTTGTTCATTTTTCTTCCGGTTTCGCTGACGATTTGTCATTCACACTGCCTGTACTTTGAAAAAGCTTACCCGATATCGATCTACCGGCTTGTCCGCTCTTCTCAGGGGCGCTACAATACCGGTAGTTCTGGTGATCAAAAGGGAACTGCCATGCGCCTCTCCGTCCTTGCTGATAACAATACCACCATTGACCGGTACTTCCTCGGCGAACCGGCAGTCTCCTATCACATCGTCGACGGAGATGCAAAGGTCCTCTTCGATGTCGGCTACTCTGATGTGTTCATCCGCAATGCCCAGCGACTGCAGATAGACCTGCTTGACCTCGACTTCCTCGCCTTTTCCCACGGCCACCTCGATCACACATGGGGACTTGAACCTCTGATCAGGTTGTATGCTGAAGCCGAGACTGAATCGCGTGACCACACGATTCCTACTTTGATCGCACATCCCGATCTTTTCTTCCCCAAAATCGAGAAGTCCACCAACCAAATCGGATGCCTGATCTCGAAAACAGAAGCTGCGCGCCATTTCAAAATGAGTCTCACAAAACAACCATACCACTTGACTGACCACCTGGTTTTTCTGGGCGAAATACCGCGCACCAATTCGTTTGAAAACAAAACCCCGATCGGCCAAATACAGAGGGATGATGAAATTGCCGAAGACTTTTTGCTCGATGACACCGCGCTCGCCTACAAGGCCAAAGAAGGCCTCGTGATCATCTCCGCCTGTTCACATGCCGGCATCTGCAATATAATCGAGCATGCAAAAGAGGTTTGCAGGGACGACCGCATCCTCGATGTCATCGGCGGATTCCACCTGCTCGACCCCGATCCCGGTATCCTCGAAAAAACGGTCAGCTATTTTGCACAACTGAAACCCGTAACCATGCATCCCTGCCATTGCACAGATTTCCAGGCGAAGGTCGCAATATCCAAAGTCGCGAACATCCAGGAAGTAGGCTCAGGTCTCCAGCTCGATTTTGATTAATCCATCAAAAAGGAGCGACCATGACGACCATCTGTCAGAGCTGCGGCATGCCGATGTCCGAGACGGTCCATTTCGGGACCGAACCCGACGGCACCGTCAGCGAGGAGTACTGCACCTATTGCTATCAGGCCGGCCGCTTCGTGGACGAGGGGATCAGACTGCCGGAAAAGATCGCACACAACGTCCGCCTCGCCGTCTCCATGGGCATGCCGGAAATAGACGCTAGAGAGCTGGCAGAGAACACCATCCCCACGCTCAAACGCTGGCTGGATCAATAGTCTCCATCTGTCTTCATACTCAACGAAGGACCCCCTATGCCCCAGAAACAGCTCACACTCTCGATCCTGCCCGAAACCCTGGCGATCTGCCGTTTGGAAGCTCGGACCCCGATCCCTGACTGGGCGATCAATGATGACTCGTTCTTCTCCATCACGGGGACGTCTGACGAACTCTCTATCGTATGCCCGCAGGATAGAGTCCCCGCTGACCTGCCGGCCGAGAGGGACTGGCGGGCATTGAAAGTGGGAGGCCCGTTTTTATTTTCCCTAACCGGCATCATGGCATCGCTCACGGCTCCGCTGGCCGAAGCCGAGATCAGTGTTTTCGCCCTCTCGACCCATGACACCGACTATGTTCTGGTGAAGCAGCAGCACCTCGAGGAAGCCAGAGAACTTCTCGGCACGTTCTGCGCCATAGAGGAATAACCATGCACCGTACTGACACTAGATAACCAAAACGTGTGATAATATAGGCTCGTCTTAAATCGACATGAGGTAGCACATGGCAGATCACATTTTCATAAAGCGCGTAAAACTAAATAACTATAAAAGCATCAAATCATGCGATGTTGAACTGGGACCATTAACTTTCCTGGTAGGCCCGAATGGGGCTGGAAAAAGCAACTTCCTCGATGCTCTTCATTTCGTTTCCGAATCATTAAATAACCCACTGGAATACGCCTTACGAGAGCGTGGAGGAATAAACGAAGTTCGCCGTCGTTCTTTTGGAAAACCGACTAAATTCGGAATTAAAATCCATTGGGAACTACCCAGCAATGTACATGGAATTTATGGCTTTCTTGTTAAACCACAGGCTCAGGGTGGTTTCATTGTGCAACAAGAAATATGTCGTGTTTTTGATAGACTAAAGGTACAACAGGATTTCTATTCCATCGATAGTGGAAAAATAGAAACATCAATTGAAAATGCGCCTCAAATATCACCGGACAGACTTTACCTTGCCACTGCTTCCAATCTGCCTGCCTTTCGGCCACTTTTTGATGCGCTTACTCACATGGGATTTTACAATCTCAATCCAGACACAATCCGAGAACTTCAACCTTCAGATGCAAATCTCGTCCTAAAACGCGACGGCAGTAATCTGGCCAGTGTCCTGAATACACTGAGACGGGAAAATCGCCCGCTCTTTTTACGCCTGATTGAATTTCTATCAGTAATCACGCCTGGAATCAAAGACATCAAAACTAAACGATTTCAAACAAAAGAGACGCTCGAGTTTAGCCAATTCGTAGGCAATGATGGGGGAAAAACTACTCCGTTTACGGCAGAAAACATGTCCGATGGGACTCTCCGTGCATTAGGGATACTGACTGCTTTAGTTCAATCGCCCCATTCAAATGGCAATAAAGTAAGATTCGTTGGCATTGAAGAGCCAGAAACCGCTGTCCATCCTGGAGCAGCTGCGGTTCTCAGAGATGCTTTACGGGAAGCGACCCAGTCTACGCAGATCCTGGTCACCAGCCACAGCCCTGATCTTCTTGACGACAAGTCGATTACCGACCGGAATATTCTTGCAGTCAGCAACAATAATGGGGAAACCATTATTGGCCCTATTGACGATGCGAGTAAATCATCCCTCAAAAAACGACTTTATACCGCTGGAGAATTACTTCGATCTAATCTGCTCACACCAGAAAACATGGATTCAAACGGTGATAGAGCCGAGCAAACCAAATTTGATCTCTTTGCGGCTTATTCTTCATGACACCCGTCAAAATCAGCCCTATCGTAACCGGGCATGGAGAGATTCAAGCCCTTCCCCTGTTAATCCGGCGAATTGCCCTCGAGGTTAACTCCGGGTATGTTCCAATGGTGCTCAAACCACAACGTATTTCGGAATCTACTCTAATTTTGAATTATGAACTTGAAAAAGCTGTTGAGAATGCCGCTAACCGGCTAGCCGGATCCGGAGGGATTGTTATCCTGCTTGACTGTGATACGAAAGATTGGTGCCCAGCCCAAAAAGGACCAGAATTCCTAAAACGAGCTCAACAAACCAGAAAAGACATTCCTGTCTCGGTCATTCTGGCCAAAATGGAATTCGAAAGCTGGTTCCTGGCCTCAGCTGAATCTCTGCGCAATAAGAGGAATCTCAATTCTGACTTTGTTTGCCCACCCAATTCAGAAGAATTACGCGGCGCCAAAGAATATCTAGAAAAATACCTTGCTCCCGGCAAGGCCTATTCTCCAACTATCGACCAGCCTGCTCTCGCACAAGTGTTTGACCTGCAACTGGCAAGATCCAGATCGAACTCGTTTGATAAATGCTACCGTGATATCTTCAACATGCTGAAACAGTTGAGAGAACATACTCAATAATCACCTGCCAACCGCCACGCCATCAGATCAGAATGCAATATTGCATTTCGTAAAAGTTTTGAATTTGCTAGATTTCTCATCCTTGTTTTGTATGATAATATAAAGACAAAGATATCCAGTCATCACTCGGAATTCCTCATGCACCTCTCACTTCCCGGCATTATTCTAGCCTTCCGCGAAGCGCTGGAGGCCCTGCTCATCATCACCATCATCCTGAGATTTCTGGACCGGACCCAGAATGCTCACCTGAAGAAACATGTCCTGCTGGGCGTCAGTCTCAGCCTCGGGGTTTCGGTCATCGCCGGACTGGGCCTCTTTGCTGTCGTCCGCGAACTGGAAAGCCTGGAAAACATCGGCGAACTGTACAACAGCATCGCCAGTCTGGCCGCAGTTTTCCTCATCATCACCTTCATCGTCTGGATGATCCGGCACGGCCGGGACCTGGGAGAACAGATCGAAACGAAAGCAGCGCTCAGCCTGTCCCCGGGCGGGATTCTGGCGCTCACCACGCTGCTGATCAGCCGGGAGGGCCTGGAAATCGCCATTTTTACGATTGCCGGGCAATTCGATGCAGCTTCCATACTGCTCGGCGTTCTCCTCGCCGTGTTGATCTCGTACCTGCTGTCCCGAGCTCTCATCCGGATCAATTTCCCCGCCGTCTTCCGGTTCACTCTGCTCTACCTGATCATCCAGACCGGCTACCTGGCCGGCCACGGCCTTCACGAAGGTCTGTCAGCCATAAACACACTCGGCTATATCGGAGACCATAGCGTGCTGCTTTCCAAGGCTTTCGACCTCTCCCACGGTCTGCTTGCTCATCACGAGGGTCTGCTCGGCCTGCCGCTGAATGTGCTGGTTGGCTGGTATGCCGACCCCGAATGGCTGCAGTTCCTGACCCAGTACCTGACGACCGGGCTGCTGCTGTGGTACTGGGGGAGACCGGATCGGCAACAAACGAACAGTCGCTGATCTAATTCTTCATACCTCAACCTCAAGCCCGGTCCGTCCGGGCTCTTTCATTTCCCAATCTCAGCATTATTTGCTATAGTTGCTCTGTTTCGTTCCAGATTCTGCATCCGGCAAACACTGCTTCATCCATGTTATCGAAAGGATTTTATGCGAAACCGAATAAACGGCTTTCTGATCATCGGCGGAGTCTGCCTCCTGACCCTGTCCGGGTGTACTCAGAGCAAAGACAAAACGACAACTGAAAACCAGACCGACCAGACGACGGATCAGACGACAACCGGCACCAAAACCTGGACCTCGGTTCAGGCCGCAGAAGAAGCATATGCCAAGATCAAAAACGACTGGAACTCCAATGCGGTTTTCTGGTACATGTCCCCTACCAAATTGACCACAGACTGGGTAACCAGCGACCGGGCCGAATGGTGGACCGTGAAATTCGTGACGCCTGACAACACCGAGACGAGATTGGTCTATCTCGGTGGTCAGCTGGACGGCCAGATCGACAATGTCGGGGTCCTGCGAAAAAAAGGATATCAAGCCCACCTACCCTGTGGTCAAGCCGAAGTACAGCATGGACGAGGCCTATGCAACAGTGCTGGCCAGTGGCGGCCCTGCTGACGAGATGCCTCAGATGGTCTATTATGACACCGACAGTCTGTCGTATCC
>MNZT01000048.1:20820-20965 GCA_001873755.1 Candidatus Wirthbacteria bacterium CG2_30_54_11
GCCGGTCTGGAGCTTCGTGTTCAAATTCACCGTCGCGGCCGGGGAGGAATACCACTACTTCTTCGTGGACGGATTGACTAATGAGTTGCTCCAGGCCGCCTACAAACAGAACGGCAGTCTGATCGACAAGTCCAAAGTCCAGGCC
>MNZT01000047.1:0-2403 GCA_001873755.1 Candidatus Wirthbacteria bacterium CG2_30_54_11
GGCTAGAGCGTCCTCAAACGAGATGCCTCTCTGGGATCGCAGAATTTGATTCTTGTCAGGTCGCCAGGTAAAGGTTTTAATAGCTATATGATATACAATGTATATGATATGTCAATAGTAGATGAGTAACCTGAAACACTCGAGCACGAGAGCAACGAATCAAATAAACAAAGAATCAAATGACCAAAAAAAACACATGCCCCGCCCACCACAGAGCGGGTTTTCTGACCCGCGGGTTGGAGTTTTTCACCCGCGAATTGGAGGGATCGGGATGGCGTGGTTTCCTGTGTCCCATGCGGCAGGCTGCGGCGTGAGACCCGCAGGGGGAAATGGGCAAAGAAAAAGCCCTGCAGTGTAATACTGCAGGGCAGAAAATGACGGGAAAACCCCTCTCAAAAGATGGATGAGAGGTATAGATTACTGGGCGGCGTTGAGCCGCCCAGCATGGTTAGTCCAAGACGGCCGGGTGGCCGCTTGGTTGTTGTGGAGACAGCCTAGAATGACTCAAGGCTGTTGTTCAGCGTGCTGAACACGTTGCCAATCGTCGGGCCGAGCAGTAAAATCACTGCCCAGACTAACAGGACGACCAAAACGAGAATCAGCGCATACTCCACCAGACCTTGGCCTTTATTTTTCGGGGCGAATAACATGGATATTCACCTCCTTTTCTCGGCATAGAGTACATGGCAGAGGCCCATGCCGACCGAGGAGCAAGGGGCTAACGGTAACGCCCTTTTTCCTCGGTCGGCATAAACATGTCAATCCTGCTAAACGAATCCAACATTCTTTTTCCTCTCGATCCTTGCAGAGAGGGGTAGAGGGTACCTCGATCCGTAGTTGTCCGGGCGGAGGTGTCCGACGCACTGTCGGAGCCTGCACCGGGGACGGTGACGGGGAGATGACCTCTAGGCTCTCTGCAAAAATCATATTTCGTTGTAAAGGTGCCTGGCAGCGTACGAAGTCGTATGGATGTTTGATAGGATTTCAATTGTACAATGAGATAGATAATTGTGTCAATTATCTTATATAAATATAAAATTATGCATTTTCCGATCTCTCTTTTAGGAAGAGCGTGGGCCAAATTTAGCCTTCGCTTTGTCTTCGAAGCGGGAGTTTCGCAAGTGGAGCCAGGTCAAAGGCGGGAAAAGGCGAGGGGGAATACGGGCAAAGAAAAAGCCCTGCAGTGTAATACCACAGGACAGTGTTGTAGGTGAAACCCCTCCCTTCAACATCGAATTCACGACATCTGGGGAGGGGGAGAATGGTTCAAACCGCGGGAGTTATCTCCCGAGATTCAAACCTTGTTGAATCTGTGGGCCATATGCGGCCCACATCGGCAGTACAATCGCGGCGCATGCCGCGATGACTGCCAAGAGACCAATCCCAACCGCCATCACGATGATGGCGGGGCCTTTTATGGTTTTCATAATTTCTCCTTTTTTCTGGGTCTTTCGACCCAGGTTAACTGCGCCCGATAGCTGGCGCATGAGGGAAATGTCCAGAATGTGAACAACTCTCGCATGCACCAGCGTATATTCTCCAGATAGAGAATTCTTGTAGGGAGGGGTAGAGGGTACCTGTCCCGCACGGTCCGGGCAGAGGATCGCGACGCGTTGCTGCGGCCTTCACGGGGACATCTGACGGGCAGACGACCTCTATGCTCCCTACAATTGATATTTCGTTGTTAAAGAGCGGGGAAGCTGTAAGCGATAGGCTCTAAGCTTTTTCTGATTAGTATACTAGTATATATAATATTATTAATTATGTCAAGTATGTAGGATATGTGGATATAATGCGAAGATGGGGAACTCTCCTCTTTGCAAAGTATTCCCCTCTCTTTCTCAAAGCGAGGGGAGAGTAGGAGGAACACAAGTAATAAAAAAGCCCCGACTGTACGAGACAGCGGGGGCGGAAGATGAGACCATTGGTTGTTGCCGGTCTAGGCGGGATCGATGGTGACGGAACTGAAACGCGAGATCGTCTGCACGAAATTCATAGGGAGCGATCCTCTCTGAGGGTTCGTACATACTGCGTAGCATCCCCGGTCCAGAGGTTTTTGCCGGTCCCATAATATTTATCTGGTGCCGCAGCCGTGATGCCGGGGCTGGATCTGGTCTGGCGATTGATATTGATCACCAGCCTCGTGATCAACTGGCGCTGCTCAGTGGGTGGCAACTGTTCAGCAAGTTTGGATATTTTTTCGAGAGTAGGGGTTGCAGGCATGTTGACTCAACAATTAATAACTCGAACTATCGCCAGTCTAGCACAAAACCGGCTGTACATGAATCTTTTGTCCTGGGGCAGCGGGTGGGTTCCTATGGTCAGAGGGCCTGCCCGAAGCGGACTCCCCTGGCAAGGCGGGGAGACCACCCCGCCCTTCGGGCACCCCTCCTTGTTAAGGCG
>MNZT01000047.1:2421-22606 GCA_001873755.1 Candidatus Wirthbacteria bacterium CG2_30_54_11
CCTCCTTGTTAAGGCGGGGAGAATGAGACCACCCCGCCCTTCGGGCACCCCTCCTTGTTAAGGCGGGGAGAATGAGACCACCCCGGTCCTTCGGGCACCCCTCCTTGTCAAGGAGGGGAGAATGAGACCACCCCGGTCCTGACGGACCACCCCGCCATTGGCGAGGCTCGCTTCAAGCGGCCCTCCTTGGCAAGGTGGGGAGAATGACCAAGGCAGAACATAAATACGAGATTCCCAGAAAATCCCCTCCTTATCAAGGAGGGGTGGCGAGCGATTTAGAGCGAGCCAGGGTGGTCTCCCGCATTGACAGATCTTCTTCATCCGCTACAATATGGTCGTAATTCTGACTATTTCGGGGGTGACATGAAAACTATTGCTCTGACCGAGGTCAAGGCCAAGCTCAGCGAACTGGTCAGCCGGGTGGTGAAGACCGACGAGGAAGTGATGATCACGCGCAATGGCAAGGCGGCGGCGTACCTGGTGAGCGCGGATGAGTATGAGAGCTGGCGGGAGACCGATACGATCAGGCGGGACGGCGACCTGATGCAGGAGATCAGGAACGGGCTGAAGGCGCTGAGGGGCAAGACGGAGCTCTATACGCTTGATGAACTGTTCACTTCCTAGCTGGTCGTCCTATGCATCAGTTGATCGTAAGTACACCGGTCGCCGACCTCATCCGCACCATGCATCCGCACCTGAAGCAAAAAGTGCGGGCAGCACTGGATATCCTTTTGGCTGACCAGCAGGCCGGGAAGCCTCTGCGGGACGAGCTGGCAGGACTGTGGAGCTACCGCATCGGCACCTTTCGCATCATCTATCGGATAGGGGAGGATCTGGAGATCGTGGCGATCGGGCCGAGACGGGTGATCTATGAGGAGACGCTGAGACTGGTGAAGAGACCACCCCGGTCCTAACGGATCACCCCGCCATTGGCGAGGCTCGCTTCAAGCGGCCCTCCTTGTCAAGGCGGGGATAATGACCAAGGCAGGTCGGTATCTGGGAGACGAGATCTCCTGAAAATCCCCTCCTAAACAAGGAGGGGTGGTGAACGATATCATAGAGTGAACCGCCGCCCTTGGCGAGCCTCGCCTGAGAAGGCGGGGGGTGGTCTCCCGCATTGACCGATTCACGATCCTGCGCTACCATGTAACCAGTTACGTAACTAGTCAGGGATGCAGTATGAATACCATTAACCAGATGATCACTTCATCTGATTTTCAGAAGCAACTGTACAAGTATATGGATGAGGTCTCGTCCAGCCGGGAACCCAAATTCATCATGCGCCGCAGCAAGCCGGAGGCGGTGCTGCTCGACCTGGAGACCTATCAGGATATGCTCGCGATCCTGGATCAACTGGAGGACCGGGTGCGGTATGAGGAGGCGGTGCAGACGCTCACGGGGCAGAAGGGTGTGGCGCTTTCGACCGTAAAGGAACAGATAACTTCGTCCCGGAAGTAATTCCTATGTACCGTATTTTCTTTTACAATCATACTGACGAAGTGCTGTACTCGCTGGACGAGCGCACGCAGGACCAGATCATCGGGGCGCTGGAGCAACTGGCGCTTGACCCATTTGCTATGGCCCAGGTCAAAAAGATCGCCGGGACCCGGGATGGCTACCGCCTCAGGGTCGGCCGGTGGCGGGTCATCTACCTGACGATCACCGAGGATCAGATCATCAATATCCTGTCCCTGTTCATGGAACGCAGTACCCGGGATTATGCCCGTATCATCGAGAGACTGGTGAAAATGGGAGTGGTGAGGAGGAAGTGACCACCCCACCCTTCGGGCACCCCTCCTTGGCAAGGCGGGGATAATGACTAAGACCGGTTAAGACCTGATAATCTGAAAATCCCCTCCTGAGCAAGGAGGGGTGCCCTGAGCGAGGCCTGAGCGAGGTCCCCTGAGTCGAAGGCCGAGACGAAGGGCGGGGTGGTCTAGTTATCGGAGTAGCTTATGTCCAAGCACCAGAATTCATACCATGACACCATCGTGGCGATCGCGACGCCGCCGGGGCGAGGCGGGATCGGGGTGGTCAGGCTTTCGGGGCCGGAGGCACTTGCGACCGCACTTCTGATGTTCCGGTTCCGGGAGGCGCCGCATACGCGCAAGCGGGTAGAGGCGAATGCTCTGAATTTCGGGACAGTAGTCAGAATGACAGCCACCAGCCCGGAAAATCCCCCTCTATCCCCCTTTGCTAAAGGGGGAAGTACCACCATCATTGATCATGGTTATCTGGTGTACTTCAAGGCGCCGAACAGTTATACCGGCGAGGATGTGGTGGAGCTGCAGCTGCACGGGAGTCCTCGGGTGCTGCAGGAGGTCGTGCAACTCTGCCTGGCCGTTGGCGAGGGACTTGTCAGGCCTGCGGAGCCGGGGGAGTTCACCAGGCGGGCGTTCGTGCAGGGCAAGATGGACCTGACCGAGGCGGAGGGGGTGGCTGACCTCATCGACGCGCAGACCATGGAAGCAGGACGTCTCGCCAGCCGGCAGGTCCAGGGCGAACTTCACGCTGCTATCATGGCGATTCGTGAGCCGCTCGTCGGACTGCTCGCCCAGGTGCAGGGCGATCTGAACTTCCCGGAGGACGGGATACCGGCGATCGCTCTTCGTGCTCTTCGCATCGGCATACAGAAGGGGCTGGCATCCCTTGGCGCCTTGATAGAACGATCGCAGCACTCCTGGGTCTACCGCGACGGGCTGCGGGTGGCCATCATCGGTTTCCCGAACGAAGGCAAGTCGTCGCTGTTCAATGCGTTGCTGGGGCGCGACCGGGCGATCGTATCGGCTATCTCCGGTACGACGCGGGACGCGATCGAGGACCTGGTCGATATCGCTGGCGTTCCGGTTATTTTTACCGATACGGCGGGGCTGACTCGCAGCGACGATGAGCTGGAGAGAGCCGGCGTGGAACGCAGCGTCCGGGCGATCAGAGAGACGGACATCATCATTCTGGTGGTCGATGCCCGCGACGGGGACGAGGGCGAACGGCTGTTCTGGGAGACCGTGGACCCGGCTATTGGCGAAGAGATCAGACAGCACCGTATCATCCGCGTGGGCAACAAGATCGACTTGCTCCGCAAGCCTTCGCCGGCTCGGTGGCGCGCAGACGAGGCATGGGTGTCAGCCCGGCAGGGGAAGCATATTGACCGGCTGCGAAAGCTTCTGGTGAAGGAGTACCTGGACGGGACAGTTGAGCGCGGCGACCTTGCTGTTACCAATGTCCGCCACATGCACCTGCTGACCGAAGCCCATCAGTCGCTCGTCGATGCCGCAGCGGCACTAGAAAGCGGGCTTGATACTGATACAATTTCGGTGGATATTGACCAGGCGGTGAGCTTGCTCGGAGAGATCATCGGTATCGAGGTCAGCGAGGAGCTGCTGGAGCAGATATTCAGTAGATTTTGTATTGGGAAGTGACCACCCCGGCTCGCTGGCAGCACGCTCGCCACCCCTCCTTGGCAAGGCGGGGATTTGTCTGAGTATAAGGTCTTCAGGATCAAGTATTGATATCCACGAATTAGTTATCCCCTCCTAGCCAAGGAGGGGCAAGCCGCCTTCTCAGGCGAGCCTCGTCTCAAGGACGGGGGGTGGTCTCCGGAGTTCCTATGGGTACTGTCCACAATCGGAAAGCATTGAATACGAATCGAAGAATTCTTCGGAATACGATGACCGAGGAGGAGATAATTCTCTGGGCGCGGTTGAAAGACAGACAGGTAGGTGGCTGCAAGTTCCGGCGACAGCACAGTGTTGGCCGTTATGTACTGGATTTCTATTGTCCTGCCAGGAAGCTGGCGATCGAACTCGATGGAGGACAGCATGCTGAGTCGGATGCTATGGAGTATGATGTTGCTCGGACGGAGTATCTCCATGAACGCGGAATACAAATTGTCAGATTTTGGAATAATGAAGTGCGAGAACAATTGGAGGGAGTTTTAGAGAAGATCGGAAGAATACTCGAGGGGAAAGAGACCACCCCCCGTCCTTGAGACGAGGCTCGCCTCCGAAGGCGGCGGCTCACAATTAGCACGCTCGCCACCCCTCCTTGGCAAGGAGGGGATTTCCTGATAGCAAGTAGTCATGCATTTTCGTCCTCCCAACCTGTCCCAGTCATTATCCCCTCCTTGCCAAGGAGGGCCGCTTGAAGCGAGCCTCGCCAATGGCGGGGTGGTCCGTGAGGACCGGGGTGGTCTCTGGATTGAAATTATTTGAAAGAAACAGTGCCCAACCTGCTTCACTACATCCGCTCTGTTCCCTGGCATCGGAGGCTGTTCTACCTCCTGGTGCTGGTGCTGCCGCTGGGCGGGCGGCTGCGGTTCGCGCGCGAAGCGTCCATGCTGTATGGACAGATAGGGGAGTACATCATCCCTGAACTCTACCTGACGGATATTATTCTCGTTCTGGTCCTGACCACCTGGCTGTACTCGCTCATCCGGAAGCGAAGCGTCCAAAGCGTTTCTGTAACCGCGCAGTGGTTCCTCTTTTTTTTCATCGTCATGCTCATCGGCGGAGCGGCTTCTATTTCATCTGCCGTGATGCCCTGGGCAGGCTACTACCGTCTGCTCAAGCTTTGCGAATGGGGCTGCCTGGTCTGGTATATCACAGCAGGGTCGTGGCAGAAGCGCGACTTCGTATTTTTGGCTGTGTGCCTGGCAGCCGGAGGCGTAGGACAGAGCCTGCTCTCCTGGTACCAGTTCACCGCGCAGGCATCGTTGGCATCCGGCTTCGCCGCGCATGCGATCGGTGAGCAGCCGCTGTCGATCTGGCAGAACGGGATCAGCTACGTCTGGGCGCTGGGGCAGAAGCTGATGCGTCCCTATGGGACCTTCAGCCATCCGAACGCACTGTCAAGCTATTTGCTGGTCAGCCTGATCGCCGGGGTGGCGCTCTGGATAGACAGGCAAACTCCTCCTCCTTCGCCCTCCGAAGACGAACGGCTACGGAGGACAAGCCCTGCCCCCTCTTTAAGCAAAGAGGGGATTAAATCCATAGGGTTTCGCAGGAGTCAGAGGATATGGTTGACCGGGGCGTTGGTGGTCATCGCCGGAGGGGTCGGGATAGCGCTTTCGCGGGTCGTCTGGTTTTTGGCGGCGGCGTCCATCGGACTGGTCGCGATCCTGTACCCATTGGAGATCAGCCGTTTCGTGCGGGAGCATCTATTCAGATCGCTTCGGGCTTCAGATCCAGCTAGAAAACTGGTCACAGCGGCGGCTGCCGTATCGGCTTTGTCCCTGGTCGCCGGAGGAGTCTACCTCATGTTCATCCGCATCGGCACGCTGTGGTCGTCCAACCAGATCACCGTGACCGGCCGCATTCTGCTGAACTCCTTTGCCCTGCGCATGATGGAGCTGCATCCACTGGGGATCGGGTTGGGAAATTTCACGGCGGTGGTGAGAGACTTCGATGCTACCGGTTATTTCAATAATGTCATCCAGCCCGTGCACAATGTGTTCCTGCTGGTCGGAAGCGAGATGGGTGTTGTGTCCCTGATCTCCTTCTTCATCATGATTGGACTGGTGGTTCATGCGGTCATCACCGGTCTGGCGAGGAGCAATGACGGTACGGGGACCATCATCGGACTTGCGCTTTTCGCCATGCTGTCCAGCTGCCTGGCCATCCTGTTCGTCGATCACTACCTGTGGACCATCCAGCAGGGACAGCTCATCTGGTGGATGGTGTGCGCTTTCTGCCTGAGGTTCGCTTCAGCTGATCGCGAGAGGAGCAGTTTGCCTTGACCTCCGGTCTGAGGTAGATTGGTGCCGGGTCAATTATCCATAGCGGGAGATATGCTATGCAAAAAGTCGTCATGAAGGCACTTCGGGACGCGATCGCGACCTACAACACCTTCGAAAAACAGTTCCGTGAGGTCACGGTCCAGTCCGATGAATTGCGCCGCATGTCCAAACGGGTCATATTCCATGTGGCCAAGGGTGACGAGACCCAGGCGACGAAGATTCTGGAGGAGGCCGCCAAGCTGCTGGACAGCATCGTGCATAGTGTCGATGATTCCCAGATCCTCTATGACAACGAGGGGTACAAGGCAGCCAGCGAGGAATTCCTGGAAGCCTGTCTCACCTACATGATCCTGACCGGTAAAAAATTCGACCTCGCCGCTATCACCACCACCGCGACCAGACGGGTGGGGGCATTTTCTGATCTCTGTGGTGAGCTGGCCAGAGCCTCGATCCTGCTGGCTACCGAGGGCGATGAGAAGCGCATCCTGAAGATCCGGGATTTCATCCAGGAGCTGCTGCTCGAGCTGAACAAGACCCGGGTGGTCGAGAACAGCTATCTGCGTACCAAGTACGATCAGGCCGAAAAGGCGCTCAGGAAGGTGGAGGATATTCTGTACGATTTGAAAATGCGGACAAAAAAATAACCGGAGCCCTGGGCCCGGCTGGTCAGAGTTGAGCTGTGGAAAGGGGTTTTCAAAAGCAGCTTCGGCAAAATCGTCATACTATACGCGAAACGATGAGTTTTTGTCAGCAATAGTTTTAAAAAGTGGTGGATCTATTCTCGGGGTTAAGTCACACGTCATCCTGAGTAGAGGCTGCCGAAGCGAACGGATCTGCATTTTAGTCCTCAAGGAGATTCTTCACCCTTCGGTTGCACTCAGGGTTCAGAATGACGTACGAAGTTCTAATTTCCACTGGTTTTTTTAAGATTAATCCAAGAATACTGCACATTGTCCCCTCCTGCTATGAGAGGGGATTTTTCATCGTTCGTATGCTATAGTCTGTCCGTTCAGTTCTGGAAGGAGAAATACTATTGTCCGATACACAATCCGAGATACTTGAAGCCCTAAATTTGCCGCAGCGTGAAGCCGTCACCACCACCGAGGGGCCGGTTCTCGTCCTGGCCGGAGCGGGCAGCGGCAAGACCCGCGTGCTGACTCATCGCATCGCGTATCTGATCCAGAAGTGCGGCGTCAGCCCGCAGAGTATTCTTGCCGTGACTTTTACCAACAAGGCAGCCGGCGAGATGAAAGCGCGTATCCTGAAACTCCTGGGGGAGGCTGAAGGCGCGACGAGCGGTACTCCCACTATGGGTACATTTCACTCGATCTGTGCGCAAATCCTGAGGCGCGACATCGGGAGCCTGGACCGGGCGCATAATTTCGTCATCTTCGACAGTATCGATCAGCTCTCACTCATCAAAAAAGCGCTGAAGGAAGTGGCACCTAACAGCACCATTTCCCCCCGGGCGGTTCTCTCTGCCATTTCGCGCGCCAAGAATGAGTGCATGACACCTGAGGCCTTTGCTGTTCAAAAAGGGGGGGACTACTTTTCCGACATCGTGGGCCAGGTCTTCCCGATCTACCAGAAACGGCTGAAGGACAATGAAGCGCTTGATTTTGATGACCTCCTTGGCCTTACGGTCGAGTTGTTCCAGGAGCACCCGGCGGTACTTGAGAAATATCAAAGGATGTGGCAGTACCTGCTCATCGACGAGTACCAGGACACGAACCATGTGCAGTACCTCCTGGTAAAACTTCTCTCCGAGGAGCACCACAATCTCTGCGTAGTCGGGGATGACGACCAGTCGATCTATGGTTTCCGCGGGGCGAATATCGGCAACATTCTGGCTTTCGAAAAAGACAATCCTGACACGAAGGTCATCAAGCTGGAGCAGAACTACCGGTCTACCCAGCCGGTGCTCGATGCGGCGTTTCATGTGATCCAGGAAAACACCCGTCGTACGGAAAAACGGCTGTGGACCGATCGCAAAGAGGGACAGGCGCCGCACATCTACGAAGCATTGAATGAGACCGACGAGGCGTCGTATGTCGTGGGCAAAGCGCAGGAACTTCACGACAATCATAAGATCTCGCTCAACGAGATGGCGGTTCTCTATCGGACCAATGCCCAGTCACGCGCGTTCGAAGAAGCCTGCATGCAGGCAGGTCTGCCGTACCGGCTGGTAGGCGGGGTGAAGTTTTATGAACGAAAAGAGATCAAGGATCTATTAGCTTTCTTGCGCATCATCCAGAATCCGGAGGATGAGGTCAGTCTGGAGCGGGTGGTCAATATCCCGCCCCGGGGTATCGGGGCCGGGACTCTCACTGAACTGCACCGTCTGGTCAAGGAGACAGGCGGGCTGAAGGCTGCACTTGAGGCTCTGCATACTGATCTCGGTGATCAGATCATCAATTCCCGCGGCCGGGAAAATCTGTACATCTTTCATGCCATGGTGGAATCGTGGCGCGAGCTGAACCGGAGGGAAAATGTGCTGGAGGTCTTCGACCAGGTGATGAAGGAGACCGGGTACCTGGAGTATATCAACGACGGCACCACGCAGGCTGAGGACCGGTATGAAAATATCAAGGAACTTCGCACCACTATTTCTGCCTATACCGAGTTCGGACCGCAGCACGGGCTTAGCGTCCTGCTGGAGGAGGTCAGTCTCATGACCGATATCGACCGGGCCCAGTTCGCCTCTGAAGCGCTTACCCTCATCACTCTCCATCAGGTCAAGGGGTTGGAGTTCGAAGTAGTCTTTCTCGCCGGCATGGAAGAGGGACTGTTCCCTCACAGCCGGGCTTTACTGGAGGAAAAAGAACTGGAAGAGGAGCGTCGTATCTGCTATGTCGGCATTACCAGGGCTAAAGCGCAGCTGTTCCTCACCCATGCGGAGAGCCGCAGCGTCTACGGCGAATCCAGACCCGGGATTGCTTCCCGGTTCCTCGTTGATCTGCCGGACGACCTGGTCACCCGGAGCGACTGGGAGGACAAATATGTCCGCAAGAGCTCTTCTCTTGCCGCGTCATCACGCGGGGCGGCTCCTGTTCACTCTGAAAGCACAGGTTCCAGACAGCTGAAGGACAGCAAGGCCGGCAGCAAATTCAAGGAAGGCCAAAGAGTCAAGCACGGCAGTTTCGGCTCCGGCGTGGTGGTCCAGATCAAGGGAGACGAGCTCACGGTGGTCTTTGACAAGGTCGGCCTGAAGCGGCTACTGGAGAGTCTGGCGCCGTTGGCGGCGGGGTAACTCACCCCGCCTTTAGCGAGGCTCGCCAACAAGGCGGCCCAACCCCTCTCTTTCCAAAAGAGAGGGGCTTTTTTTTGATCTGGCAAGGGAGAAAGGAATTGTAGAGACGACCCGGCATGTCCGTCGAAGCCCTGAGTATGTCGAAGGGCGGAGGAGGATGGGTCGTCTGAATTTGTACGATCGCAAGAGATTTTCCCCCTTCGACAAGCTCCCTTCGACAGGCTCAGGGCGACTGTTTTGTCTTTGGCGGGGGAATGGGTATACTGCGGGTGATCAGATCACAATAATAATCTGAGGGATAAATCGATGAAAAGGATCGCCTGGATCGGGAATCATCTGCTGCTCATCGCACTGCTGGTACTGCTCGGTTCATCTGCGCTGCCGTCTACGGCCTGGGGTACAGGAGCACCGGTATCACCACTTCCTCCGTTGAGGCCGCCACCGCTGAATCCTGGGGATGGTACAGTTTTTCTGGTTACTGATCTTCAATACTGGGTTACGGATTTAGAAACAGGCCAAGCACAATTTTTTGCAGGCGCTGTGAATGGTGGGAGAACATACGCAGAATATGACTCTCTCGTATCTTCGACGTTATCGATCATGACGAAAATGGAAGATGGACAGCAATACGTTCAGGTATTCCAGCGGTTCCCTCCCGATATCAGCCAAGAGGGTTATCTCATGTATCTGCTTCTACAGAACAGCCAATACGGAGATGATTCATTTAATGCTTTCAGAGTGGTCAAGGATCTACTTAAAGCTGGTAAATACGATGAAGCCTACTATTTGACCTACTATGTTATCAATGCCACGGATGCGTGGAAAACAGCCAATGCTCCGACATTCGCAAAGGCGATCTCATCCTTAACTGATGAATTACGTGCTTTGGGTGTGGCGAACGTTGCTTTGTCTACAGATGATCTTTCCCTCATTCCGGTTGTTTTCGAGGACCTTTTAAGATCAAAAGAGGCTGTGGGTTCGTTCAATCGGATTGGTATTACGAAATTGGGTATTAACAATCTGGAAGGATCTGTCACTCGCCTGGCATTGCTCCCTACGACACCTGAAGCATATGCAAAAGTTGCTCTCCATGAGTGGACTCACGCATGTACAACACCGGCATGCTACTTACCAGCGAGTACCGATCCTCTCAATAAAGGTACCTGGTATAAAGAACTGATAGCAGACAGAATGGAATGGAGGGTAAGTAAGAATCTTGGCTGGGTTGATAGTCTGGAGCGTCCACTTGGGTATGTAGGGGCTGGCTATCCGGCAATCAATGATACCCATATTCGTCTGATCAGGGAACAGGTGATGCGGGAACTTGGTTCATCATATTCAAAAGATGCCTTTGAACTGCTCTATGACACCAAAGAACGCGAGCTTTTGAAACTGATCCTTTCCGGTCAGGCAACCGAGGACGATCTCGCCCGGATTTATGGGCGTTCATTTGATGTGGTCAATTCGGAGTTCATATTGGCGCTGAAGGCTGATAAATCTGTAACCGGGGTGCTGGCATCAAATTCGGATGAACTCATGACTCTGGTCGAGCGAACCAGGGTGACCAAGATGGCAGGGACAACAGGCCCGGCCGCAGAGACATTTGTGGATGAAGTCGTCGAAACAGTTCCTAATGCAGTACGACTCAAAGATACCTTGCGTCCTCTCTGGAGGGGAACGCTGAAGATCCTCAACGTCGTGGGAAAAGTCACTGACGTTATCATGTTCACCGATATGCTCGGGGGGCTTGCCGAATCCAACTGGGATGTGACCGAGTATCTGGCACCAGTCACGCAGTTTTTTCTGCCGAACGGGTATCGGCATCCGGTAGGCGATGAAGCACTGGTGCCGCTTCAGGAGGGGACGGCCATCCTCATGCCGGATATGGTGGAGTTCCCCGAGGGTACGGTCGCCGTGGAGGACATGATCGCTCCGCCGGTACAGGTGGAGACCTATGTACTCACTGACTGGCAGTACAATCAGGCGCCGGGTGATGCGAAACGCATGGATGAATCCTTCTGGTTCAGACACTATTTCGGGGGATCAGGCAATCTGCTGACCGAATCGTTCGTCCTGACGCCGAAACAACAGATCGCGACTGAGGACCATGCCCGGGTCACGGTCTTTGTCCCCAATCGCGCCGTCTATACCGATGACTTCCCTCCGGTGGCCAGTCCGACCCCGGTCCCGGGATACGATCCCTGGTCTGCACTCGATGCAGTGCAGGTCGGCGAAGTCTATGTGTGGGAGCTTTTGGGGGTCGGATCCAGCCGTGAAGCCCTATTCGGGAATGCAACGATCCTCTACAAGCCGTTCGAGGAATTCATCCTGCCGATCCTCGGTACGTTACTTTTCGATATGTCAGGTATCGATTATTCGTTGATCGAGCCGGTGTCCGGGGGCACGGCAGAGATCCAGGCTCAGAATTATTCGACTCCCGTGGCCAGATTCAAGATCGTCAGCGCTCAGTCCATGACCAAGTCCCAGTATGATGACTGGGTGGAGAATCTGGACAGGGAAGCCGGAGCCCTGGCCGAAAACGAGTGGCAATCAGAGACCACTGGTCAGACCAGCACGGCGCCACAGACCATGGGGGCGCCGCTCACCCCGCCTCTTTCTCTCCCTTTGCCCAATCCCACCATCATCCCTGTCCCTGCCCCTCCTCCTCCCCCGGCAGGGTTGACGCCTTTTGTCGGGATCGCTCTGGCAGCGGAGGAGGAAGAGCTGCCATCAGAGATCCAGTTTTTTGCCAATGGGGCGATGGGAAAATTCAACGGAGGTGATTTTCAGCCATTGGCGGTATCAGACATCGAACCGACCGAGGCGGTTGCCGAGGATGGATCTCCTTCACCTGATTGCCTGTACTTCCCGCTGGGGGAGACCATGCCGGATGGTCTGACCGGAACCGGGCACTTTCTGTGCAATACCGCCGAGGACGGGACGAGCGTCTACTTCCGAGAGTATTATGACCAGAACAATGGCAGTACAGCCCTCGGTGCTCCACTAGACGAGATGGCAGAGCAGGATGATGGCATCTGGGTGCAGCACTTCCAGAACAACGAACTGCGCTGTGATAACCGGATCGAGCATGTGGATGGCCGCAACTGCGGGGTGACCATGCTGACCGCTGGGGTGACCGCGCTCATCGAGACCGCGTATCGCGGCGAGATCAAGGATGATCGCTATGGTACGCTCATCGGCGAACTTGATTTCGCAGACGAGACGATGACCTCGTGGCTCGGGATCCCTGTCGCTCGCGCTCAGATGCCGGCCGTGACACTGGAGCAGTGGCTGAGCCCTCTGTCGCGGGTGACCGCTAGCGGGGCTGGCGGTACGTTCCATGCCTACTTCGACGAGAACGGGCACTTCGCGCTGGTGGTTCCTGACGGCAGGTATACCGTGAGCATCGCGATCGCTGGTTTCAAAACGCTTAAACTTCCCTGGACTGTGCGTGCCGGGAATACCGATGTTGTTTTCTTTGCCCCGGAGGCGGGTTCCCGTGCTCAGACCGGTGGATCTATGCTGATCATCCCGTTCGGAGACATGGAATCCAAAGCCACGATCGGGCTCGGTGCGCTTGGAATAATCGTTGTTCTGGTACTGTCAGGCGGTGCTTTTCTGGCGGTCATGGGGCTGCTGGCTACGAGAGCGATGCCGAGGAGGCTCTAGGAACTATTTGGTAGAGACGACCCGGCATGTCTGTCGAAGCCCTGAGTATGTCGAAGGGCGTAGGAGGATGGGTAGTCTGAATTTTTCAGATCTTCTGGATTTTCAGGAATCTGGAGGAGACGACCGACCCTACTACGCTCAGAAGCTTCGAAGGGTAAACCCGGTCGTCTCTACACATTCCCGGATATTACCGGCTATATCTATCGGTGGCGGAAAACAGGCAAAATTGGTACAATAGGTATGGTGTAAAAAGGCAAAAACCATGTCGCCAAAACCAATACCGAGTCCCTGTCCTGCCTGCGGCCGCTACGAAAACCGGGTCGCCACGGTCGATGCCGTGGTGGTGCGCGAGGGCTCAGTCCTGTTGATCAAAAGAAAAGCCGAACCCTATGCCGGCTGCTGGGCTCTGCCCGGCGGCTATATGGAGTATGGCGAGACTGCCGAACAAGCGAGCCTCCGTGAGTTGAAGGAAGAGACCGGGTTGACAGCGTCAAGCGGTTCCCTGATAGGCGTTTTCAGCGATCCTGACCGCCATCCGCAACAACGGATAGGGATCGCCTTTGCGGTCAAAGAATGGACGGGTACACTCTGTGCCGGTGATGATGCAGGGGAAGCCCGATGGTTTCCACTTTCGGCTTTGCCCGGGCAGCTTGCCTTTGACCATAGCGACATACTGAAAGCATACGAGGCCGCACATGTCAGAGCGTAACCACAAGAACGGGTTTTCGGTCATGGAGGTCCTGGTCGCGGCTGCGATGCTAGGTGTTTCGCTCGTCGGTATATGGTCCATCTTCATATTCTCTACCACGCAGGTGGCGGTAGCGAGAGCGCGCACCGTCGCCAATAATATCGCGAACGAACAGATCGAGATCATGCGCAACATGCCGTATGAGGATATCGGTACCACGACAGGATTTCCCCACGGGGATATCCCGGCGACGCAGACCATTACCCGGAACGGACTCGGGTTTTCGGTGCAGACCTATGTCCGCTACTTTGACAGCGCCGCCGATGGTACGGTCTCGGCTTCTTCTACCGGAAAACATGTGCATTTCCTCTGGGGCGGGTGCGGCTGGGAGCCGACAGAAGCGCAGATCCTCAGGCTGGATTTCTATAACGACAGCATCGTCGTAGATCTGGATTTCCAGAATTATTATCATGGCAATAATTTCAACTGGTCGGGCAGTGTGACCGTAGACGGTGAGGACCAGCATTTTCATCTGACGGCACAGGGCAATGATCCCTGTCCTACCCTCAGCCTACAGACGCAGAACGTCGAGGCGCCATTTCGACTGTATGTAGACGGTGTATTGATAGTTACCTATACCGGACCGGACGTCTTCACTCCGGGCGCAGGGGTAACGTATACGATCATCGGCCAGGGAGCTGTGGTTCCGGCTGATCTCTATCCGAACGATTATCTCCATGCCGAAGTCCAGGTCTGCTGGACCAGGTATCAGTGCCCCGTGGCTGTAGTCATGAGCACCTTCATCGCTCAGAAAGGGGCGGAGACTGCTTCGGACACCGGAGTTTTAAAGATAGAGGTACTCAATGCTGACGGACAGGGGATAGTGGGGGCCAATATCCATATCGAGAACAGTGGGGTGGGGCTTTCTCCCATCGATGAGGTGACCGATATCAACGGTTTGCGTGTCATCCCCATCCTCACTCCGGACGTCGAGGGGTACGAGGTCACGGTGACCAAGAGCGGGTATTCGACTGACCGCACTCTGGCGGCGACTCCCCAGAATCCGCATCCGACCCAGCCTCATCTCACCGTTCAGGCGGCTACGATTTCAGAGCCTACCTTTGCCATCGATCTGGTGAGCCAGCTTCACATCGATGTGATCAAAATGGATGATACGGCGGGGGATGGCATACAGGTCACAGTCACTGGAGGGAAGACTATTGGTGTGACACCCACGGTGTACAAATATCCAGACACGAATTTCATCGCAAACTCGGCCGGGAGAGTGGAGTTGACCGATATCGAATGGGATACCTATACACTGGTGGCTGATCTTCCGACCGGTGACAGCACGAAGACAGTGACAGTTTCTCCGGGAACCGATGAGACTATCGTCATCAGCCCGCACACGCTCAGGGTGACGGTACGGGACAATGCCGGTTCGCAGCCGGTGCAGGAGGGCGCCAGCGTACTGTTGACCTACGACAATGACGGTTCGTCCACGACGCTCCTCACTGACAGCTCAGGCAGGGCAGACTTCTCCTCGCTCAGGACCGGAGCGTACAGCATTGACACCTCACTGAGCAGCTATATTTCTCAGCATACCGATATCACAGTCACGACCGGATCCAATTCCCAGACCATCTATCTGATACACAACTAGCCATGATGTATTTCACTTCGCCCAAGTCACACTATCTGCGAGATAGATCCGGGATGACCCTGATCGAGACTTTGATCGTGACCGCACTTTTCACGATGCTGCTCGTGGTGATCTTGAATTTTATCAATGCCGGCATCAAACTGAACGGCAGAGCCCTGGGCAGTATCGCCAATCAGCGGGTCGCGCGATCCGCACTGGATAAAATGAACCGGGAGATCAGAGAGGCCGCGACCGGAGCCAATAATGAATACCCGCTGGTGACCTGCGGGTCTCTGGAGATCACTTTTTTCAGTGACTATGATCTGGATGACGTGAAGGAGCGAGTCCGGTACTTCGTCCAGGACCAAAAGCTCATGCGCGGCATCATCGAGCCGACCGGGTCTCCCTTGACGTATGTAGCGGACAACGAGGTGGTGAAGACAGCTTTTGGCGACATATTGAACGACAGCAGCTATGTTCTGTTCAAGTATTACAACAGCTCGTACGCGGGTACCGGCAGCTCACTTGGTTCCCCGGTTTCCTGTTCGGTCGTGCGCTTGGTGGAAATAGCGTTCAAGGTGGATACGGTGATTGAAATGCAGCCGGGAGCTTTTTACCTCACCTCAAAAGTCCAGCTCAGAAATCTGAAAAGTAATCTATAAATTCTAATCCGCCGGGCAGCATCATGGAAAAAACAGAAAAAAAAGAACAGGGATACGTCGTCTTCGTGGCACTGGCAGTCGTGGCTCTGCTCCTCGTACTGGTCGCCGGACTGGTAAAAAGTGTCAAGAATGAAAACTGGTTTTCCCATCAGGAAAAGGACTCTCTTTTGAGCCTGCAGATCGCGGAATCCGGGCTCAATTACTACATGTGGTATCTGAACCACAATCCGACTGATTATCAGGACGGCACCGGCGAGGCGGGTCCGTACACCCATGATTTCGAAGATACTTATGGTAATGTAATCGGCAGATTCGTACTGGAAATCACTCCTCCGGCTGACGGTTCGACCATAGCGAACGTGCGGGCGACCGGTATCACCGCCAGAGATACTTCGCCCGAGCGCACCCTGGAGGCACAGATAGGGGTCACCAGTCTCGCCAAGTATGCCTTTCTCACCGCCAGCGATGTCTGGATCGGTTCGACCGAAACAGTCGACGGCAAGATGCACAGCAATGGCGGTATCAGATTTGACGGTACCTGCAATGACCTGATCACCAGTTTTAAGGAGACCTATACCTGTCTGCCCATGCATGGATGCAATAATCTCACCAAGCCGGGAGTCTGGGGAGCAGGCGGACCGACGAGCTTTTGGCAGGTCGGCCTGTCAGAGATCGATTTCGACCAGATCAGCGGCGATCTGTCTGACCTGGAAGATCTGGCTGTGGCCAATGGAATATGGATTGATACCAGCAACAAGTATGGATATCATCTGATCCTCAGGTCAAATAATACCGCGACTGCGGCCGACGACACGGTCGATGTGTACAAGGTTACCAAGGTGTATACCCATACCGGATGGACCGTCGAAGATGGCTATAAGAACTACGGTGATGATATCCAGACGGAGAGCTTCCTCCAGTCATACAATATGCCGGCAAATGGTGTCATATACATTGATGACAAGGTCTGGGTGGAAGGTGCGACCAGTAGTCGGGTAGTCATCGCAGCGGCGCATTTTCCGGAGTCTTCCAGCACCTATCGCTCCATCATCCTCCACGATGACCTGCAGTACTACCAGGAAGACGGAAATTCTGTAATCGCTCTGATCGCGCAGGGCGATGTCCGGGCCTCGTACTATGCGCCGAACGATCTCGAAGTGGACGCCGTCCTGCTCGCCCAGCGGGGAAAAGTAATCCGTCCTGAGTATGGCGGGTCGATCAAGAATTCCATCCGGATCTATGGCAGCATCATCAGCAGCCAAGTGTGGACCTGGAGCTGGGTGGACGGTAATGACAACATCGTCGACGGCTATCGGTACACCACCTCGGTCTACGACCCGCATCTGCTGTATTCTCCGCCACCGTATTTTCCGACCACGGGCCAGTACGAAATATTGAAATGGGAAGAAGTCCTGCCACAGTAGCTCCCTATCGGGGGATCCGGGCTACAGCCTGCTGAACGAGATCGCGATCCCTGGGAAATGACAGCCTGTGGATCGCTTCTATGAAAGGCAGCCAGGCTACTTCGTCTATTTCCTCCAGCTGGATGACGCCGGAATCCTCTACCATCTCCATGAGGAAATAGTCGACCAGTTTCTCGATAAGTTTTTTCGCCTTTTTGTCGCGGAATCGGTAGGTGGAAGAACCAATGTGCGTGACAATACGGGCGATGATGCCGGTTTCCTCCCTGACTTCGCGCAGCGCTGCCTGCTCTGCGGTTTCGCCCTCTTCGAGGTGGCCCTTGGGCAGGGTCCAGTCTTTGTGATAGTCGCGGTAGGTGATGGCGATGAGGATGAGGTCTCCCGCCCTCTTGTACACAATGCCGCCGGCCGAATGTTCCAGGCTGACTTCAGGTTTACCTTTTACGGTTGCTTTTTTCTCTGTCATGCATGTGCTTTCGTGAGAGGGAAAATGTGTGCGTGCAGGAGAGGATGGGCGGCGAGAAAGTTCGTTGATCTGAGCGTCACCGCATTCCCATCCAGGTCGGTGACGCGGGCTCCGGCTTCGGAGGCGATGAGGCTGCCGGCAGCCAGATCCCAGGCTTTGCAGTGCGTGACATAGCTCAGACACCCGGGCAGCGAGGCGACCAGGGCGAGGTCGGTCGCCGCCGAACCCAGAAGCCGATAGTGGGAGATATGGGGCAGCAGTTCATAGAGAGAGCGATGAGTTTCCTGTCCCGTTTCCAGGGTACTGAGCGGTAGTTCGGCGAGCAGAGTGAGCCGTTCATGTTCATTGGTCCTCACCTGGAGCGGGTGTCCGTTCTTGTACGCTCCCAGTCCTCGTTCTGCCAGATAGAGGTCTCTATACACCGGGGTATAGATCGCCCCGATCAGCGCGGTATCCCCCTGCCAGAGCGCGATGGAGGTGCAGAAGGTCGGCAGCCCGACCGAGAAGTTGTTGGTCCCGTCCAGAGGGTCGATGACCCAGACCATATCGTCCGGACCGAAGGTGTCTTTGACCGTTTCCTCGGAAAGAATCTTGTGCTCAGGGAAGGCTTTGCGGATCCTGCCGGCGAGTATTTTTTCCACCTTCAGGTCTGCTTCGGTCACCACGTCATTTTTCTTCTTGAGTGTGGTTTTGGGAGAATTGCCAAAATAGGACATCAGGATGTCGCCGGCATTGAGCGCCAGGCTTTCGACAAAAGCACGCCGTCTTTGACGAGCCTCCGCTTTGCGAGACTCCCGCTTCGCCGACTCAGCGAGGCGAGCGTCCCGGGGACGGTCGCTGCCGGCGGGGAGGTCTTTTTCTTTTTCCATGTCTGTTCCGTTTCGGGTCTAGCTACCTGTACAGTATAATGGGTCAGGCAGGTTTGGACAATGTTTGCGGAGGTGTACGGTGGAAAAAGCGGCGAGATCCTGTCTGGTTTTTTTGAATGGGAAGTACGATCTCTCAAATATGCGGTACTATCTCGATGAGATCAGGAATGCCGGAACAGAGGCGAGAGTTATTGCTGTGGATGGCGGTTTGAGAATATTTGACCATTTGAGACTGGTTCCGGATCTGATCGTCGGCGATCTGGATTCGGTGGAAAACGAGATTCTGTCCCGGTTCGCTGACGTCCCGAGGCGGCAGTTCGACCGGGACAAGGATCTCACGGATGGTGAGCTGGCGGTCAGGATCGTTCTGGAAGAGGACGCCGGGGCGGTCAGTCTCTACGGATGGGAGGCAAAGGAGGGAGAGGTCGATCATATGTTCGGCAATGCGCTGCTTTTGTTCCTGGGGACCAACCTGACGCTCCGCAGTCCCGGGATCGAGGTCAGGGCTGCTGCGGACAGTGGTGTCTTTTTTTCGGGTGTGGTCGGTGACCGTCTATCCGTGGTCCCGCTGTCCTGCCAGATAGAGGTGAAATACCGGGGCTGCCGGTTCCCTCTGATCGAAGGCGAGGTCGTCACTTCAGCCTTTGGCGAAACCCGGACCCTGCGCAACGAATTCATGAAGACGCAGGTGGAAGTGCAGATCAAAGGCAAGGCACTGGTCATCCATCAGGCTTTCCAGAGACCGTGAAGATTACAGTAGGCGCGGACTTCGAAACTCTGCGCCGTGGTCACAAACGAGGCTTCCGGCGCCTGGCCGGGGGAGAGGTACGCCCGCTGGGTCTTGCCGTCCGCAATGACCTCGATCCATTCGATGAAGTGTTTTCCCTCCATCGGATGAGGAACCGAGCCGACTTTGACCATGATGCCGTCCGTCGTCGTCTCGATGACCGGGATATGCTTTTCCTGACTGGCTTCCACGGTGTTGGCATCGAGCAGCACCATCTGCTGGCCGCAGCAGACCAGGGTGCCACCACCGGCATGGATCAGTTCGGCCATGTTGCCGCAGATAGAACATTTGTAGACTGGCTTGAATTCTGCCATAGTGCACCTCGTTTGATAGGAAGGGTAAACACCAGTATTATGGAGCCGCTTTTATCTACAGGTCAAGTGAGGAGATCGTATGGACGCCGTATTCACACGCCGAAGTATTCGTTCCTACACCGATGAGCCGGTCAGCGACGACCAGATAGAGCACATCCTCAGGGCAGGCATGGCAGCGCCGTCTGCGAATAATCAGCAGCCCTGGCATTTCGTGGTCATCACCGACCGGGAGCTGCTGAGATCGATCGCTTCCACGCATCCTCATGCCAAAATGGCCGCCGGGGCTGCAGCAGCCATCCTTGTCTGTGGTAATTCCTCGGTGGGGAAGACGCCGGGATTCTGGATCCAGGATTGCTCGGCTGCCGTAGAGAACATGCTGATCGAGATACAGGACTTGGAACTTGGGGCGGTCTGGTGCGGGGTGTATCCAAAGGAAGACCTGGTGCGTGAAATGCGGAGGCTGGTCAGCGTCCCGGAGCCGTACGTTCCGTTCGCTTTGATACCGCTGGGTCATCCGGCAGAGACCAAAAGGCCGTCGAATCGGTATGATGGCAAAAGGGTGCACAGGGACCGGTGGGGAAAGCAGTAACCAGTAACCAGTAACCAGTAACCAGTAACCAGTAACCAGTAACCAGTAAGCAGTAACCAGTAACCAGTAACCAGTAACCAGTAACCAGTAACCA
>MNZT01000065.1 GCA_001873755.1 Candidatus Wirthbacteria bacterium CG2_30_54_11
AACGAGGGAATCCGGGATTACGAAAAACGCTCTTTGGTATTGCCTGGGGATTGAAACAGCACAACGAGGCGTTCAAAAGACTCTATGACTACTACCGAGGGAAGCATAAACATTACACAGCAGTTATGAATATCCTGGCCAGAAAATTCCTTCATGTTCTGTTCGGGATGATGAAAAACCAGACCCCATTTAACCCGGCTTTTATCAAACTCCCTGCTTGACTTCAGTATAACGGGTCTTGTAGGAGAGGGCAGCCGCCTTCAAAGGCGAGCCTCGCTTCAAGCGGGGGTGAGGTCTCTTGCTCTACCTCGATATCTAGAAAGCCACTGAAACAAGAGAGACCCCGAAACAAGTTCGGGATGGCATTTGATCTATTGCACGAGGTCTCCCATGCTGAAACAACTTCTTGACCGGGCCCGCAGCGATGGCCGAAATAGTCTGTTCGAACACGAAGTGTACGAGCTGCTCCGGTCATATGACCTGCCGGTGCCGGCATTCAAATTCCTCCAGACCGGCGAAGCCGTCCCGGCTGATCTGAACCTGCCCGGCGACCGGCTGGTGTTGAAGGTCGTGCAGGATGACATCACCCACAAGTCCGACCAGGGGGGAGTGATGGTTTCAGCTAGGGCGACCTGGAAGGCCGACCTCGAGACCATGAAGACAAGGTTTCCCCAAGCCCGAGGCATCCTCGCCGTAGAATTCGTACCACATAATGCAGATGCACTGGGCTCAGAGATCATGCTGGGACTGAAGTATTCTGACATTTTCGGTTACGTCCTCTCGTTCGGACCCGGCGGGACTGACGCCGAACACCTGCATACCGCACTGCCCAACGCGCACCGTCTCGCCGCACTGGAGATGATGACGGACGAAGCATCCTGGTCTGCTTTTTTCCAGGAAAGCGCCGTCACTCCGTACCTCACAGGTCAGGTGCGCGGCAAGAAGAAGCAAGTGGATCTGAAGGCATGCACCCGCTGGGCACTGGGTCTGCGAAAGCTCTCAGCCGATGCGGTCAGTGCCGGCATCGTGATCGAAGTATGTGAATTAAATCCGCTCGCTCCCAAAGATGGCCAGCTGATCGCGCTCGATGCCGTCTTCCGTTTTACCGAAAAAGAAGACCAGCCCAGTCGTGCAGGTATTCAGGACTTTGCCAGGAGGAAAGAAAAGATCGAACACCTGCTCCACCCCAGAACCGTCGCCATTATCGGCGTCTCGGCTACGAACATGAACCCCGGCCGGACAATTGTGAATAATCTCGTGCATGAAGGTTTTGACGCGTCGAAGATCTACATCATCAAACCCGGCGCACAGGAAGTGGATGGCTGCCGTTGCGTGCCCTCCATCTCAGCGCTGCCGGAAAAAGTCGACGTGTTCGTGCTGTCCGTGGATGCCAGCCAGGTGCCTGCAGTGCTCCATGAGGTCAACGAGCATGACCGGGCGCACTCGGTCATCCTGATCTCCGGCGGCATGGCGGAAAAAGCCGGCGGCGAAGCCCTCGAACAGCAGGTGATCGACGAACTGAAGAACGAAAAATTCATCCTGAACGGCGGCAACTGCCTCGGCATCCGGTCACTCTCTGCCCACTTCCACACCTTCTTCATCGACAGCCACAAACTGCCGATGCCCACGGGAGGCAAAAGCAACGTGGCCATCATCAGCCAGAGCGGTGCTTTTGCCATTGTACGCATGCACCGGTTCTCCTGGATGGACCCTCGGTACAACATCTCCACCGGCAACCAGACCGACCAGCGCGCGGTCGACTATCTCGAAGCCCTGGCTGACGATCCAGCCATCGACGTCTTCGGCCTGTACCTCGAAGGGCTGAAACCAGGCGACGGACTCCGCCTGGTGAGAGCTATTGCAAAGGTCAAACAGCTGGGCAAGCATGTCGTGATCTACAAGGCTGGCCGCACCGCCTCAGGACGCAGTGCCGTCCAGGGCCACACCGCCTCCATCGCCGGCGATTACCCGACAACTCTCCAGGTACTGGAGCGTGCCGGAGCCACCATGGCCCAGACCTTTGAAGAATTCGAAGACCAGTTGATGCTCTCCTGCTACTTCTCACACTTTCACCTGAACCCGAGACAACTGTTCGCGGTCAGCAATGCAGGCTTTGAGTGCGCGGCGATCGGTGACCACCTGCGGGGCATCGAACTTCTGGACTTGCAGACGAACTCCTATTTCAAGGCTGAACTGGAAGCTGTACTGACCAAACACCGCCTCGCGGGAATTGTCGGCGCCCGCAACCCGCTCGATGTCACCCCCATGGCCGGCGACGCCCCGCTCATCGACCTCTACCGTCTCTCGCAGGCTTCCACCGAAATCGGCGCCTTCCTGTTTTCCATCGTCCCCTTTGCCCCGACCATCCAGTCGCTGCCTGCATCAGAGGGCCAGAACGAAGACCTGCTGTTCCCTGACGCCCTGATCGCCGCCATGGCCGCCTCTCTCATGACCCGGCCCACCCTCATCTGCATCGATGCCGGCGCCCAGTACGACCCTTACTGCCAGGCCTTCTTCAAAGCCGGCTTCCCGGTTTTGCGCTCTATAGACCGCTGCGCCGAAGCGCTCAGCAGATTCTTCCAGGATTGATGTTCTCCCCCTTTATACAAAGGGATCTGCTTTCGTAGAGACGTTGCATGCAACGTCTCTACAAACCTGACAACCATGCGAAGATTCTCCAGAGACTTAGCCTCTCCAAAACACGTTTCTTCCCCTTATTGTCTTGACCGCTCATACTATTTATACTATAAATAGCATAGATAGTATCTTACGAGTTTTTCATATGTCCAAACAAGCTGTGTCCATCACGCTCGATACCAATGTCATTGAAAAAATTGATTCCCTGGCCTTGGGCAGCGACCGCCCACGGTCCTGGCTGATCGCTCAGGCCATAGATTCATACCTCCTGGATCTCGATGATGCCGAGGAAGCCCTCAGACGAAGCCGTGATGCGAACGACCCGATGATTTCAGAAGATGAAATGAGAAAACTCCTCAGTGTATAAGATCATGTTCAAAAAAAGTGTTGCCAAAGACCTCAAAAAACTCCCGAAAGCCGTTGCCGAAGGCATCCTTCGAGTGATACATGACACCTTACCGACATCACCGCAGGCAGGTGAGCCGCTCAAAGGATCATACCGGGGTCTCTGGCGGCTGCGAGTAGGCCGATATCGTGTCGTTTATGAGATTCACGCGTCAGAGATCGTCATCCTCATCCTCAGGATCTCTCACCGTAAGGATGTTTATCGCGGATTGTTATGAGTGTTCCCCCCCTTTTCAGGGCTTGCCTTTGTAGAGACGTTGCATGCAACGTCTCTACAAAACAAACCTGCTGTACCCCGATAGCCATGTGCATTCCTCGTAGAGACGCGATTTATCGCGTCTCTTTTCACGCTACAAGCCGGTTGACGAGACTACCTTCCCTGCGTTAGTATTACCCCAGTATTACGATTGTGAATAATAGTAATAAAGGTGCCTCATGCATCTCCCCGACGAATTCCTCCACAACCAGGCAGCCTTCAGCGCCGGGGCTGCCTCGCTCGGCGCCCTCGCGGTCAGTTTGAAAAAAGTCATGGCTGAGGTCAAAGTCAAGGTCACGGTCCTGCAGCAGAAATTCGCGGGCAATCGTACCGGTGAAGGTGGTAAAAGCTTCGGGCTGGCGCTCAGCCAGAAACTACAGGACATGGCCACTCTGGGTGGCCTCATCTTTGCCCTCCAGATGGTCAACTTCCCTGTTGCGAACGGTACGTCAGGGCACTTCCTCGGCGCGGCGCTCGCGACCGCGATCGTCGGACCCTACGCCGCCATTCTGGTCATGGCCGCAGTCGTTGCCGTGCAGGCGCTGTTCTTTGCCGACGGCGGCATGATCGCTCTGGGTGCCAATATCTTCAACATGGCAGTTGCCTCGGTTGCGATCACCAGCCTGTGCTTTTTCTTCGCAAAAAAGATAAACCCCTCTCCATACAGAACATCCGCGTTCCTGGGGTTGGCCGCCTGGCTGTCCGTCATGACCGCTGCTCTCGCCTGCTCACTAGAGATCGCCTGGAGCGGAGCGATCAGCCTGGGTACGCTCACTGCCTCCATGCTAAAAGTCCATGCCCTCATCGGGCTGGGAGAAACGCTTATCACGATCGTCGCGGTGAAACTGTTTTTCCCGAAACATACCCTCTCCTTCGTCTCAAAAGATGAAGGACACGAGCATGCCTGATAAACGGACGATCATCACTATCGCCGGCATTCTGTTCATCGCCGGATTCGTTTCGCTCTTTGCCTCCGGTTCACCTGACGGTCTGGAACATACCGCCGGAAGCCTGGGACTCGCTGCTCCGGAGCGATCCTGGTGGCAGGGCCTCATACCAGATTATGCGGTCCCCGGTCTGGGAAGCTCTCCCCTCGCCACCTCCCTCGCTGGCCTCATCGGTGCCCTGCTGGTCTATGGCCTGTTCGCCGGAGCTGCCAGACGGATCACCAAAAACTTTTCATCCAGACTGCCAGTCGATAAAGCCTGATACAACCTTTCGCTGAAATTCATCCAAAACCTGCGGTCAGACCGCAGGTTTTTTGTACCCAAAGTCCTTGGCAACCTGCTTGACGCGTCGTATCATCATGTCGTACTTTTAACTTCATACTTCGCATTTTAAATCGCACCGCTCCCATGTCCTCAACCCCTGACTTCATCGAATACATCGCCGCCCAGATAAGCGACGCCGGAGCGATCACCTACCGCAAGATGTTCGGCGAGTACGCCCTGTACTGTGATGCCAAAGTGGTCGCGCTGGTCTGTGACGATCAGCTGTTCATCAGCTGTTCATCAAACCGACTGAAGGCGGCCGACAGTTCATCGGTGCCCCTATCGAAGCCCCGCCCTACCCCGGTGCCAAAATGTACTTCCTCATCGAAGATACCGACGATGGCGATCATCTCAGCGAGCTGGTAAGGATAACGGCTGCTGAGCTGCCAGAGCCAAAAAAGGCTGTTACCAGGCGACGGTAAATAGGTAGAAATAGCTTTGCATCTCTCAGAACGCGGGCGTATGATGGCGCTGTTTCAGATGCTATTTCATCGGGAGGGGTCATGACCGGGAACATCTTCGAACAGATCAAAAAAGTAAACGATTACGGCCAGAAATTCTGGAGCGCACGGGATATAATGGCACCATTAGGCTATATCGAATGGCGTAAGTTCGAAGGCGCTATCGAGCGGGCAAAGGAAGCCTGCAAAAACAGCGATCAGAACGTCGACGACCATTTCGCCCGCGCCGCCAACATGGTCGCCATCGGCTCTGGTGCTGAGCGATCGATAGATGACTACCATCTCTCCCGCTACGCCTGCTACCTGATCGCCCAGAACGGCGATCCGCGCAAGGACGAGATCGCGCGAGCGCAGACCTATTTTGCGATCCAGACCAGAAGGCAGGAAGTACATGAACTCGCCATAGAAGACAGCAAGCGGATATTTCTGCGCGATGAGATGAAAGTGCACAATTCCAACCTCGCGAAGGCCGCCAAAGCCGCAGGGGTCATGAACTACGCCAACTTTCAGGATTTCGGCTACATGGGCCTCTACGGCGGCATGCGCCAGAGAGACATCCATGCCAGGAAGCATCTGCTGCCCAAAGACAAGATCCTCGACCACATGGGCAGCGAAGAACTGGCCGCCAATCTCTTCCGCGCCACCCAGGCCGAAGCCAAACTGAAACGCGAGAGTATAGTCGGCGAAGAAAAAGCCAGTATCGCTCACTTCGATGTCGGCAAAAAAGTTCGCCAGACCATCCAGGAACTCGGCGGAACCATGCCGGAACAGCTATCGACACCGGACGGGATCAAAGAGTCGAAGAAGAGAATCAAGCAATCGGAGAAAAAGGCATTACAAAGGAGTAAAGAAAATGTCAGATAGCCCCTTAAATAACGCTTTGCGCTATTTTGAAGCGACCGAGGCAAACCTAGTCAAGGCAGAAAAAATACTTACAGAAATTGAGACAGCGATTCCGAATGGTGTCGTTTTTGGTAATAGCCCAGAGTATGAAGAAAACTGCAGAAATTTTGCAGCTCTATTAGCGATGCTCCCGATGATAAACGGCTGGAAACCCGAGATTTTTATTATGGATTTGAACGATATTGCTCAAAATCGAATGGACGCGAATGATATTGGAGAAATTGAGGCTATGATCGAAATAGAACGTCAAATCGCAGAGCCTTCAAAACTTCTTCGTGAATATCGTTATCGATTTACTAAAGAACGAAGGCAGTTAATTCGCGATTCTTTAATCGATCTTATCGACTATAATAACCCCGCTAGACAAACCCCACCTGTTTCCGTATACTCTCTTTTGTTCTTTGACAGACAGTAACAAGTGAATACGGGCGACTTCCTCCTACGCCCTTCGACCGACTCAGGGCTTCGGAGGACAAGAGCTCAGCGAACAGGGCAGGACAAGTGAATATCAGGGCGACTAGCTCAGTTGGTTAGAGCGTCTGCTTGACGTGCAGAAGGTCACAGGTTCGACTCCTGTGTCGCCCACCATGTCGCTCCCGAGCGACATGGCTCCGCCACTTCACGTCAAACACCTCATTTGAGGTGTTTTTTTGTGCCGGGGAATACCCGGCGCTGCTGTTGCAGCATCGGACGACCTGGCTTTGTCCGTGGCGCATACTTACCGACACTTCGCTCTTCTCCGCTCTCTCCCAGCAGCAGCCGCTTCAGCTCTTTCTTGCCTTTGTAGTCCGCGACCACCTCTACCCTCTCAAGGGTATAGGGATCCAGATGCGTCCAGTACATGCAGGCTGACACGGTCATGGGAAGTGGAGTGAACAGCTGGAACTGTTCGACATTACGCAGGCTTTTCATCTCACGCGAAAGTTCTAATGCTGTCTGAGTGGTCTCGCCGGGATGACCAACCATGAAGTAGTAGGTCAGGAACTGCTTCTTCTTCCGGTTCAGGTCCTGAAATATGGCGACGAACTCGTTGAGCCCGTCGTTCTGCTTGTTCATCTGCTTCAAAACAGCTGGAGATACATGCTCCGGTGCGATCTTCAGACAGCCGGAGATGTGGTACTCGCTCAATTCCCGGATATACGGTTTGCTCTTGATCGCGAGATCGAACCGGACCCCGCTGCGCACGAACACTTTTTTCACTCCCGGGATAGCCCGCGCTTTGCGCATGAGCCGGATCAAACGATCGTGACTCAAGTCAGCTCTAGTGCACGAAGCGCAATGCGGCGAACAATGGACCATCTCGCAGTCCATGCCGTACATATTGGCTGCCGGCCCGCCGAGGTCATCGATATAGCCTTTAAATTTTTCGTAATGAGTAAGTCGTTCGATCTCGCCAAGGATGCTGTCCTCGCTGCGCGAAATGATGGTGTTGCCCTGATGCAGCCCGAGCGAACAGAAATGGCAGTCCCCCACGCAACCCCGATGAGTGATGACCGAGAACTGCGCCATGGCGAGCAGTGAACCGGGGTGAAGATCCCGGGTATAGGGCAACCCGTAGATCCAGTCGAGGTCAGCTGGTGTGTACACCGGATAGCAGTACTGCACCACGAAGCGATTGCCGTGCGGCTGCGCTATGGTCTTCTGATTGCTGAGCGCTCTCTGGAGCGCACAGAAGGCCCGCGGGTCGATGCTGGCCGTTTCATAGGGCGGTACCAGCTCTATTCCCTCCGGAACTTCCTTCTGGATCACACAGGTACCCGCGACACCGGAAAGCCCCTCGCCCTTGTCCAGCCGTTCGGCGATCTCGACGACCTGCTTTTCGCCGTTGCCATATACCAGGATATCAGCCCGCGAATCAAGCAGAATACTGCGGCGGACCGCATTGTCCCAGTAGTCATAGTGCGCGAACCGGCGAAGCGATGCCTCGACGCCGCCGATGACCAGGGGAACGCCCTTGAACTGCTCCTTCAGTTTCTGACAGTACACGATGACCGCCCGGTCAGGCATGGGCTCTACATTCCGAGTGCCCCGCCTTCTGAGGCGAGGCTCGCCTTCGGCGGCGGAATCCTCGCGTTCTTTTTTCAGCGGGGTGTAGTTGTGCAGCATGCTGTCGATAGAACCGGAAGTGATGCCGAAGAACAGACGGGGCCTGCCGAGTCGGGTGAAATCTTCTGCCTTGACCGGCTTTTCAATGATGCCGACCGAGAAACCCCTGGACTCCAGGACCCGTGCGATCACCCCCACCGGCGAATACGGATGGTCGTCCCAGTATTCCCCGCTGATGAGGATGATATCGAAATTGGTGCCGAGGGTGGAGATCATGGGAGCAAATTCGTGTTTGATTATCGTAGTGACGCCGATTCATCGCGTCTCTGTATCGCTTCGATCCTGATGTCAGATCGGTTGGTGGCAACCGTAGGGTCGTAGCACTGCTACGACTCTACACCACAGACGATACGATCGCAGTATACCATGACGGAACGGGCAAAAAGAGAGACGAGGCAGTGCCTCGTCTCTACAACCCGTTAAGGACTCTCTGAAAAATGGGATACACGGTAGAGAGTAAAACGAGTAAAATGAGTGCAGCTAGCCAAGAATGAGGAGAGAGTCCATGTATCAGAACAGTTTTCTAGCCATAGCCCAGAATAAAAAGTCTCTAAAGTGCGAACGCTTTTTGCAGGAAATGAACCGGATCATACCGTGGGATGTACTCCTGCAGATGATCGAACCTTACTACCCAGTAAAAGAGCTGGGACGGAAGAAGAAAACACTATTGATGATGCTGAGGATATACTTTTTGCAATTGTGGTACTCGTTGAGCGATCCTGGGGTAGAGGAAGCAATTTATGACCGTATGTCGTTTCAAAAGTTCCTAGGAATCGATCTTTTGTCAGAAGCTATACCGGATGAGACGACGATCCTCAATTTCAGACACCTGCTGGAAAAGCATAAGTTACAGGAAAAGTTTTTCAACCGGATCAACGTCATGTTGGAAAAAAAGGGGTTGCTGGTGCGAGAAGGAACGATAGTTGATGCGACTTTACTGGCAGCACCCAGCAGCACAAAAAACGAGAGCGGGAAGAGGGATGATGAGATGAGCTCGACGAAAAAGGGAGCGAACTACTATTTTGGAATGAAGGCGCACATCGGAGTGGATACGAAGGCAGGGCTGGTGCATAGCGTAATAGCCACGACGGCAAAAGTGAGTGATCGGAAAAAATTCCACGAGTTGCTGCATGGGGAGGAGAAGTCAATATTTGGAGACAAGGGGTATGCGAGCAAGGAAGACAAGCGGGCAGCGAGGGATGCAGGTATGGCCTGGTGTGTGATGGACAAAGGGCAACCAAAGCATCCACTTTCAGCGAAGCAAGAGAAGCGAAACCACCAATACGCGTCAGTCCGAGCCAAGGTAGAACATCCGTTTCAGGTGCTCAAATGCCAATGGAAATTTGTAAAGGTGCGATATCGTGGACTCGAGAAAAATGCTGCACAACTATTTGCGATGTTTGGACTAATCAATTTGTTCAAAGTGAGAAAAGTGTTGCTGCAGGGTGCGTGAGAATGGAATCACTGTGCCTGGTGAGCGGGAAGACGGTCACTGAGGAGAGAAAAGAGTGCCACGCAAAGCCCTAAAAGGATGACCAATCTGAAAATTTAGTGAAATTTCTCCCGATCGTACATGTTTTAGAAGACGAATGCCTGTTTTTCAGAGTGTCCTTAACTCGATAACCCGCGAACCCGTCAACGCATTTCTATTCCCACTGCACCGTCGCCGGCGGCTTGTTGGTCACGTCATAAAACACCGCGTCGATGCCCGGCAGGGCTCCGATAGCATCTGCCATCTCCTGCACCACAGCTCTCGGCAGCTTGGCGAAATCTACGGTCATCACATTTTCAGAATACAAAGGGCGAAGCGCTATGGATTCTCCGCCGGCAAAACTGACCGGGATCATGACCACCGGAAATTCATAGAGCTCGCGCTCTAGTTTGTGTTTGCGCAGTATCTGATTGGCCAGAGCGTCAGCCTCGCGGTGAAGATCCAGTCGGGCGCGAGTCAGAGTCCCATGCTTCACAGTCATGGAGCCAAGATCGACAGCAGCCGGCTTGACCAGCCAGACCACCCGGTTCACGGCGGGGAAGGTATTCGTAATCGTGGTCGCCAGGTCTTCAAGGGTTTTCCAGTCAGCCTCGCCCTGCAGAGCTACGACCGAACGATAAGTCCGTTCGTCACCCTGAACACCGACGCTCCGAACAGGAAGGATGAACGGGCGGAGACCCGCCGAAGCGACCATGGCGCCGATATCTGATTCAAGCTTCTGCTTGTTTTCCGGATACACCACGGTGGCCGCGCAGAGCTCCTGAACGGCCAAGCCTGGGCCAGGAAAGGTATGCCGCCAGACCAGTTCGTCTGGAAGACCAAGCTCAACCCCGACCTTACGGACTTCATCCTTGTACAGGTCGGCGACCGGTTCAACTACCAGGCCCTTTTCGATCATGGCCATGATCTCAGGAATCCGGTTGTGATGGGTTTTGATCTTGTCCGCATGCTTGGTCCCGCCGCTCTCGATCGTATCAGGATACAGAGTCCCCTGACCAAGTACCCACTCATCTGCGTTCAGCCCGAGCCTGACGAATTCTTCCTTCTGTACTTCGAGGAACAGATTGCCGATGATGTTTCGTTTGATCTCAGGTTCGAGCACCCCTTCGAGAGCCTTCAAAAACCGCTCTGAAGCGTCTACGACCGCGAAGTTGTCCAGACCAACCGCATTGAGAGCTTTTGTCACCAGCGCGCTTTCGTCCTTGCGCATGAGGCCGTGGTCGACATGAAGACCGTAGACCCGGTCCTTGCCCAGCGCTTTGTTCAGGAGGACGAAACAGACCGTGGAGTCCACGCCGCCGGAGACCAGCATGAAGACTTTACGCCCCTTGGCATCGGTCTTGATCTTTTCAAACAGAAGCGGGATATAGCTTTCAACATTCCATGTACGCAGAGCTCCGGTGACGGCGACAAAATTCTCCAGGGCCATCATGCCATGCGGAGTGTGGGTCACCTCAGGGTGAAATTGCGTGCTGAAAATTTTCCGCGAAGGATCTTCCATAGCTGCAATGGGGCAGATGTCGGTCGAAGCGACCGCCGTGAAGCCTTCGGGGACCCGGGTAACCGTATCAAAATGGGACATCCAGACGGTCTCGACCGCGTCCATGCCGTGCAGAAGGACGCTGTCAGAGACCTGAACCGTCGCTTTGCCGTACTCGCGCGTCCTGCCCTTGCTCACCTCACCGCCGAGGTGATAGGCGACCAGCTGGTGCCCGTAGCAGAGCCCAAGCACCGGGATCCCGGAAGTCAAAATACGGGTATCGAACTCCGGAGCATCGCCGGCAGAAACCGATGAAGGCCCGCCGGAAAGGATGATACCCTTCAAGCCCTGCAGTTCTTCGAGCCGGCAGTCACCAGAAAAGATCTGTGAATGCACCCCCAGATCGCGAATGCGTTTGGCGATCAGGTGGGCATACTGCCCTCCAAAATCGAGAACTCCTATACGGTCGTCTGCCATGACGCGGTTCCTTCCAGAGCAAGTGGTAGCTCGTATGATAGAGGTCTTCCAGTATCCAGTCAATCCGCAGCCACCGGCCTGATCCTGCCCCAAAACAGCAGCGCGCAGATGACCGTCGCACCGCCCAGCAAAGCCACCGCCGTCGCGACTCCCAGCGCTTCGCTCAAGTAGCCGGCCAGCAGTCCGCCGAGAGCAGGGATGCCCAGGAACGCCAGTGAGAACATGCTCATGACCCTGCCGCGCATGTCATCGCGGACCGCAGACTGCAGATACAGATTGGCACCGGCATTGATGTTGACCAGGAAGAAACCGGTCGACACCATGAACAGGAAGGCGATGACCGGAACAGAAGCAAAGGCAAGACCAACCAGAAAAATGCCGAGCGCCAGAGTGGAAAACCACATCGACCGATGAAGCGTCTTGAGGTTCTTTCGTCTGGCGAGCAACAGCGCCCCCACGAGCGCACCTGCCCCCGAGGCTCCGAGGAGTAGACCAAGTGTCCCGGATCCGCTGTGCAGAACCCGGTCAGTGAATACCGGCATGATGACCAGGAAAGAACTCCCGACCAGCGTCATACTGGCAACCAGAAGGATGACCGTAGAGATCGCTTTCTCAGTCCTCAGATACCGGAAGCCGGATATGAACTCCTGCCGCAGACTTTTGACGGCACTGCTGGCTTGATGCGGTTGGACCCTGGTCAGACCCAGGGCGATGAGGACGAAGCAGTAACTGGCCGCGTTCAAGCCGAAACACCAGCCCTCACCGATGACCGAGATCAAAATCCCGGCGATAGCCGGTCCGACGAGTCGTGCGGTATTGACCAGTGCAGCCTGCAGCGCCAGAGCATTGGGCAGCAGTTCCCGCTCTTCCACCAGCTCGATCATGAAGGCCTGTCTGACCGGCATATCCATGGCATTGATGATACCGAACACGAGCGACAGAACAGCGATCGCCGGAATAGTCGCCTGCCCTGTCAGCGTCAGATAGGCGATCAGAGCCGCCTGTACCAGTGCCGCCGCCTGGGTCAGAAGAATGATTTTCTTCAGCGGATAGCGGTCGATGAAAACGCCCAGAACCGGAGACAGGACCAGTGCCGGAATTTGCGTAAGGAAGACTATCAAACCGAGCATGCCAGACGAACCGGTGAGCCGGTACACGAGCCAGCTCATGGCTACCTGCTGCATCCAGGTCCCGATGAGCGAGACCCCCTGCCCGGCATAGTACAGCCTGAAATTCCTGGAACGGAACGCTTTCCACATACTCAACTGCCCATCTAAACAGCCATTCGAATCTGCTGTACTATACTCGTTTTGTGAGGCAGGAACAAAATTGAACGGGAAAGGATAAATGGGTATACTCTGGGTGTTTCATTCGTTATTCGCTCCGAAACCCATGAACAACCTCATCCCTTTTGATCAAGGCAGGATTCGCAAGATATGGCACCACGAACAATGGTATTTCTCTGTGATCGACATTGTTGCAGTTCTCACCGAGCAACCAGATTATCAGATCTCCAGAAAATACTGGAACAAACTTGCCGAGCGATTGAAAAAAGAAGGAAGTGAAGTGGTGACAAACTGTCACCGGTTGAAACTGGTCGCCCAGGATGGCAAAATGCGTGAGACAGATGCAGCAAATACCGAAACCTTGCTTCGACTCATCCAGTCAGTACCATCACCAAAAGCAGAGCCACTGAAACTCTGGCTGGCCAGGATGGGCACTGAACGCATAGCAGAAATACAGGATCCTTCGCAAGGCATAGACCGCGCCAGAGCGCTTTGGCAAAAACACGGTCGCAGCGAGAAATGGATCCAGCAGCGGATGATGGGGCAGGAAACGAGAAACAAACTTACGGATTACTGGAAAGACCACGGGGTAGCGGAAGGCGATGAATACGCCATCCTCACCAATATCATCCACCAGGAATGGACTGACCTCAGCGTCCAGGATCACAAGACGCTCAAGGGATTGAGCAAACCCCATAATCTCCGCGACCACATGAACGAAGCAGAACTGATCCTGACCGCACTCGCCGAACTCTCGACCCGCCAGATCGCTGACAGCATGCAGGCCCGAGGACTTAGGCAGAACAAAATCCCTGCCCAAAAAGGCGGCCGGATAGCCAAAAACGCTCGTCGTGAACTCGAATCGAAAACCGGAAAAAGCGTCATTACGGATGAAAATTTTCTCGCCCCCCTCAACAAAGCAAACAAGATTTCTTGAACTTCGTTCAGCCATAAGCGCTCGAGGCTCCCATGAAACCCATCCCTCCCCGTCCTCCGGAAGAAGACAAGCACATCTACACCGAAGGCATCGACTACTCTCAGACCGACCCGGTATCCATCTGGGGAACCGGGGATCCGGATACCCTGGAGTATCTGAAGACGGTCAAGTTATCTGGCACCTGGCTGAATCTGGCCGCCGGCGACGGCCGCTACAGCACGACCCTGCTGAAAAAAGCCGACCGTGTGATCGCCGCCGATATCGACGAAAGTGCGCTCTCCAAACTGGTAGCCACGACCCCAAAAGCCCTGCAGTCAAAACTGACAACCGCCATCTTAGACCATACGAAACCATTTCCGTATACCGATGGAACGTTTGACGGGGTTTTCTGTATGGGCTTCCTTCACATGTTCCCCACCGACATCTTCCGGGAGATGGTCGCCGAGATGAAACGGGTACTGAAGCCCGGCGGCAGGATCGTCCTGGATTTCGCGGCGCACCTGCTCAGGGAACTGCCTGACGGGACGTTGTATACCCGAGCATCAGAGCCGCTCTACGGCATCGATGAAGCCATAGAACTGCTCGGTAAACTGTTCTCTGACTATCAGGTACAGATGATCCGTTCCCGCATCCCGCCGGAGGAGGTCCACACCAGGGGTCTGGTCTACAAATTCAGTTGCCGCTATGTCATTCTCCAAGCGGATAAACCCTAGAGGCTCCCCCATGTGCGGACGCTTTCTCGAATTCTCCCCCATCAGAACACTGATCAGCCGGTTCGACCTCGACCCCGAGGGTCTCGGTGAACTGCGGCCGCGCTACAACATCGCGCCTTCGCAGGAGGTCCTGGCCGTGGTAGCAGGTGAAGGCAAGTACCAACTCAGGCAGTTCCGCTGGGGGCTGGTACCGGGTTGGGCCAGAGACCCGAAGATCGGGTACAAAATGATCAATGCAAGAGCCGAGACCGTGGCAGAAAAACCGGCCTATCGCTCCGCGTTCGTGAATCGTCGCTGCCTCATCCCTGCGGACGGTTTTTATGAATGGAAGCGGGACGGCACCAGCAGGACGCCGTACTTCTTTCACCTGAATACCAGCGAACCGTTCGGCTTCGGCGGCCTCTACGAGCGCTGGGTATCACCCGAGGGCGAGGTCATCGACTCCTGCACCATCATCACCACCACGCCCAACAGCCTGATGGCCCCGATCCACGACCGCATGCCCTTCATCGTGCCAAGAAAACAAGAAACGCTATGGCTCGATCCTGAAGTTCAAAACCAGGCAGCCCTGACCTCGCTCATGCTGCCCTATCCGGCCGAGGAGATGGACGCCTACCCCATCTCCCCACTCGTCAATTCCCCCACCCACGACTCCCCGGACAACATCGTACAGGTCCCTTGACTTTAGTACTATCGTACTACTATAGTACCCACAGACCAACTATGAAAAAGGCGATCTGTGGGTACCTTGCATTTCATCCCGGCTCGTCCTGACACCATCCCCGCCCCTCTATCCTTACTGGGCTCCGTGCAGGCCGGCTTTCCCTCGCCTGCCGAGGAGGAGCTTATCGACACCCTGTCGCTCGACCAGTACCTCATCCCCCGCCCCGCCGCCACCTACCTGGTCCAGATCAACGGTGACTCCATGACCGGCGCCGGTATCATGCCCGGCGATATCGCCATCGTGGAGCGCGGCCGGGTCGTCCGGGACGGCGACGTGATCGTCGCAGAGGTCGACGGCGCCTGGACCATGAAACTGCTCGAGAAACAAGGCAAACGCTTCCGCCTCCTGCCCGCCAACGACCGCTATCAGCCCATCGAGCCCGGAGAAGAGATGAAGATCAGCGGCGTGGTGGTAGGGGTGGTGAGGAAGTATTAAACATTAACAGGGAGATCAGACTACAATCGTTGGTGATGCGCCTATCCGTCTACCCGATTCTTCATACTCCCGCTGCATGCGAGGATCTGCTTCAAGTTCTGCCCAGGCAGGGAGAATATACTTTCTAGCCCAGTCTCCATAGGGAGCCTGACCGTCGATCTGCAGCCGCTCCACCAGCGCCGCATCTTCCCCGGAAGCCCGCAGTGAAGCCATATTCCAGACCGTGGTCGCCACACTCTGCTCCAGCGAACATGCCGGTACCAACCGGAATGGGATCCGTTCATCTTCTGTCTCTATCTGATAGCACGTTACAGTTCCTATGTGACCTCCTGCCGTAGCCTTGGCGGTCACTCCGTTGGCAGGATCCAGATAAAAGACCGTACCGTCAGCATCCCGGACAAAAATAACGGCATGGGTCAGAGGTCCGGGCATCCCGTATTCCACTTCATATCCCGCTCTCCTGAGAACCTGCCCTGCCACCTGAGCCCCCAGCGAACAGTTCGTGACCCCGGTATCCAGTGCTACTGCCGGCCAGGCGCTCCATTTCAACCCTTGTATATTCCTCTGGTCCAGTTCGTACAGCGCAGAGACCAGCGACTGAAAATAACACTCATCAGAGATCCCTTCAGATCTCTCTATCGGCACAGAGTAACGTTCAATATACGCATCGATCTGCGGGATCAGCGTTTTCCAAAAGCCCGCCGCAAGCATCTGAGGATCATGCATATCCACAGGAACACCCAACTCCTGCCCGCAGATATGTGGCCAGATAGCGATCAGATGGAACAGCACATCTCTATCATCCATGGATCAATTTTCTCCCTGCTCACATAGACCGAGGTCAGTATAGCCCAAGCCCCAGGTGACGCCAAATGGTCTACCCGCAGCAGTTCATCTCCCTCCTCTCCTTCCCCACCGCCATCGTCCACATCGACTGCGATGCGTTCTTTGCGTCGGTCGAGCAGGCCATCCATCCTGAGTACAAGGGGAAGCCAGTGGTGACCGGCGCTGAGCGCGGCATCATCGCAGCGGCGAGTTATGAGGCCAAGGCGCTGGGGGTGAAGCGTGGCATCCACCTGAGCGAAGCACGGCGGATCTGTCCCTCCCTCATCGTCATGCCCACCGACTACGAGACGTGCAGCCTGTTCTCCAAGAGGATGTTCGATATCATGCGGCGGTTCACCCCCGAGGTGGAGGAGTACTCCATCGACGAGGGGTTCGCTGATCTGAAGGGTCTGCGGCGCCTGTACCGCAAGCCGTACGAGGCCATCGCCCGTGATATGAAGGATACGATCGACCGGGAACTGGGGATCACGGTTTCCATAGGGTTAAGCCTATCGAAGGGGCTCGCCAAACTGTGTTCCAAGTTCCGCAAGCCCAACGGGTTTACGGCCGTCCGCGGCTACCATATCCATATTCTGCTCGAGCGGACACCGCTCCAGGGTATCTGGGGCATCGGGGCCAACAGCGCTGCGCTCCTGACCAAGCACGGGGTCAAGAACGCCCTGGACTACGCGCACCTCGAGGAGCCTTTTGTGCGCAAGTTGCTCGGCAAACTGGGCGTGGAGATCTGGAATGAACTCAATGGCCGCTCTGTCTACCCGGTCGACCCGGCAGAGAAACAGACTTACCAGACCATCACCAAGTTCAAAACCTTTTCCCCCACGGTCCGGGATCCCGGCGTGCTCAAGGCGTTTTTACTTCGCAACATCGAATCAGCCTGCATCAAAGTCCGACGCTACCATTTGGCCGCGTCCAAGGTGTACATCACCCTGCGCACTCAGACCTTCAAGCACCTCTCCATAGGCACCGAGCTCAACCGGGCCAGCGCCAGTCCGCTTGAGCTCGCCCGCATCGCCGACCGGCTCTTCGAACTGATATTCAAGCCGGACGAGTACCGTGCCACCGGCGTCGTGCTCTCTGATCTGATACCTGATGACCAGATCCAGATGGGGCTTTTTGAAAGTCCTCTGGAGATCGCCAGGATCGAAAAGATGTCCGCAGTGATAGATGAAACCAACCGCAAATATGGCAAACACACGATACATCTGGCTTCCACTCTCGCAGCCGGCTGTCAGCACGCCGGCAAGAGAGGCAAGGTCACCCAGCGCAAAGTTGATCTATTCCCGGGCGAGACTGCTCGCCAGCGCCTGCAGTATCCGAGAGTGTTCATGCCGGAGCTTTAGACGGAGCTGCAAGGTGCTGCAAGGTGCTGCAACAGATTGACAGATCTCCTCTCCCACGTTAGATTTGGTGAAAGATTTGCTCAGTCATACAGAGGAAACCGCGATGGCTCATGAGATGCCCAAATTCGACCACCTCGAACCGAAAACCAAACCCTTGACCGAGCTCCATCTCCATGCCGGTGCCGGTCTGCCCACCTCCACCATGTGGTCGATCGCACACGACCAGGGCATCCGCCTGCCGTTTCGGAACTACTGGGCGTTCAAGGAGTTCATCACCGTGACCAAAGACCGCATGATGAACCTCGACACCTTTCTCCACTCTGACCTGAATCCGTTCCACTGGTGCGAGGTCATCCAGTCCAGCCCCGAGGCCATGGAACGCACCGTCTACGAGATCGCCGCCAAAGCCTATCGTTCATCAAATGTCCAGCGCATCGAGATCAGATTCACACCGATGAAACGCAATCGCGGAGGCGAACGGGACCTCGACCACATCATCATGGGCGCGCTCCACGGCCTGGACCGGGTCATGCTGGAATATCCCATCAAGGTCGGCCTGATCTTCTGTCTGGAAAAGAAATTCTCCAAAACCCAGAACCAGATCACGGTGGAAAAAGCGATCAAGTATCACAAACGAGGCGTAGTCGGGATCGATCTCGCAGGCCTCGATGCCCATAATGAATTCGATGCGAACGCCATGTCAGAGATCTTTCTGGCGGCCAAAAACGCCGGGCTCGGCATCACCGTCCATGCCGGCGAGAGCGCTGAGACGCTGACCGTGACCGAAGCCATCACCAAGCTCCACGCGACCCGCATCGGCCACGGCATCCAGGCGATCCATGACAAAAAAGAGCTGAAGCTCATCCGCGACCGGAACGTCACACTTGAATTCTGCCCCAGTTCGAACATGATCCTCGGCCTGGCCAAAGGCATTCCCGGCATCCGCAGGATCGTGGAGACCTTCCTGAAGCATGAGATCAAGTTCACCATCAACACTGACGACCCCATCTTCTTTGAGACCAACATCTCCAAAGAGATCGCGCTGCTCATCGACAACAATATCCTGACCCACGCCCAGGTCGACCAGTGTATGGACTGGGCACAGGAAGCCAGCTTCATTGACTATTAATCTCTTCCTCGCCTATACTGACCTCCGTCGCTGAATCCGTATTAACCACTGCCCGAAAAAACCACACCAAAAGCTGCAAACAAGAAAAGGATGATAACGGCGTTTTTAGCGCAACCTTTTTAGCGACCATCCTTGACGAGTCTCGCCCTGAGGCGGAAAAAGGTTGAAGTGTAATGAGAAGAGGCGGGGTGTAGCGCCCTCCTACGCTGAGAAGCTGCGGCGGGCAGGCAGTTGGTAGCGCGCCCCGACGCTTCGGTCGGGGAGGTCCAGGGTTCAGGAGGAAAATGAGATACGTTTACATCCTTCAAAGTGAACAAACAGGCCGGTACTATATAGGTCAAAGTGCCCATCCAGAGAAAAGGCTGGAAGAGCATAATTCAGGAAAAACGATCTCGACCCGGAGTAGAGGTCCATGGAAGATCGTTCTCCAGCAGGGGTATCAAACTGACAAAGAAGCACGACTTACTGAAATCCGGCTGAAAAAATTGAAGCGACGGGACATTATTGCAAAAATGATATCAGAAGGTGTTATTAGTTTACGAGGTCACGGGGTGTAGCGCAGTTGGTAGCGCGCATGGTTTGGGACCATGAGGCCCAGGGTTCGAATCCCTGCACCCCGACCAGAAGAAGTTTCCTTTGGAAGCTTCTTTTTTTTATTGAGGTTACCCGGCGTTAAAAGGTATACTGACCTCATCTGATGTAATGATGTAATAAGGAGTCACCTTGAATAGAAAAACTACCGACGAACTGATCGGCTGGTACGGCACGATCGCTATCGTTCTCGCCTACGCTCTGGTCAGCTTCGGCTGGCTTTCTGCCTCAACGCTCGTGTATCAGGTGCTCAACGGCACCGGCGCACTGGGCATGGTCTATATCTCATTCAAAAAGAAAGCCTACCAGCCCGGCGTGCTCAACATCATCTGGGCGGTAATCGCACTGATCGCAATCGTTCATTTGATAATTTGAGGAAAAGATGTCCATCAGATTTGCCCATACCAATATCGTCAGCCGGGACTGGAAGAAGCTCTCTGCTTTCTATGTCCAAGTCTTTGACTGTACCCCATCATCCCCCACTCACCTGGAAGGTGACTGGCTCACACAGGCAACCGGCGTCCAGGAGGCCAGAATAAA
>MNZT01000069.1 GCA_001873755.1 Candidatus Wirthbacteria bacterium CG2_30_54_11
GCGGCTTTGGAACTGTATCTGCCCGGGAAGTCGAGTATTGAGGCAGCCGTAGATTTTCTCAATGCGGTCAAGGGCGGTGACGATATTACTGCGTCACAGGTACTGGCGAGTGGTATTGGACCGAAGGTCATCGATGAAGCAAATAAACTATATGCTGATCTGACCTGGGTGGACAGTGTCAGTTGGGGGCTGCTCGGTAGTTTTGGGACGGTTCAGGATGCCCGTCTGTCAGATGGTTCTGATTTCGGCGCTTTCGTGCTCGAGCATGCCGCGACACTACACCAGCTCAGCGACAAATTCGGCTCCACTCTGGGAGCGAGTGATCTCGTGCCAGAAGTCATGTCGATGAGCCTTGAGGCAGGATCGATCGATCCTTTGACAAGCCAAACTCTGACCGAAGCACAGCGAGCAGAGTACATGGCTATCCGGGATATGTGCTGGAAGCTGTTCACCAGTGATCAGGGACTTTTTGCTCTGCAGGCTGGTCTGACGCCCGATGAGATCAATGCTGCCAAATTCCTGCTCCAAAGCAGCAGGTTGCCTGCGGAAGTCAGGGAGGCTGCTCCCACGGCCGCGCCTGCGGCTACTGAGACGCCGGTGACACCCACTGCCACCTTGCCGCCGACCGAAGCAGCTCAGGCAACTTCAACGCCGGAGTCTGCCCCCTTAGCCACTGAGACTCAGGCAACGGTTACCGTGGCTGCGACCCCGACCGAGGCCGCTGTAGAGCAGCCTCCAGTCGCGACACTGACCGATGTTGTGTCTGTTCCGGTGGCGACGGACGTTCCGGCTGAGAGACCGAATGATATTCTGGTACCGGTGGTGGGAGGCGGAGCTCTCCTCTTGGGGGGATTAGGGGCAGGTCTTTGGGCTATCTGGAAACGTTTGAGACGGATCGATGATTCCGGATCAGATGAAGAAATTGACGATTCAGGAGATGAAGATTTATAGAATGACGAGTATCATTTCAGGCTTCTGCACGCCTCCCTCACCTGCTCCGAGCAGGCCTGCCAGCTGAACCGCTTCACTCGTGCCTTCCCGAGTGTCCTGCACCTCTCCCTGAGCGCACTGTCCTCCAGCATATCTCTGATCGCCTGAGCAAGCTCTTCGCTGTTGTACGGATCGACCAGCACAGCCGCTTCGCCGGTGACCTCAGGAATCGAGGCGGCGCGGGAGGCGATGACCGGGAGGTGCATCTGCATGGCCTCGAGCAGCGGAAATCCGAAGCCTTCGTAGAGCGAGGGGTAGACGAGCATCTCGGCGTGACGGTACAGGGATTTTTTGATCTCATCCGTGATATAGCCGGTGATGGTGACCCTGTCCTGAAGTTTAAACTTGTGGATAGCCTGTTCGATGCGGTGGGAATCAGAACCTCGGGCACCGGCCAGGGCTAGGTGCAGATCCCGGCAGGTTGGCTCATTTGAAACATTGGCAAAGGCTTCGATGAGTCTGACGAGGTTCTTGCGCGGCTCCAAAGTACCGACTGCGAGGAGGTAGGGCGCACGCAGGTTGAACCTGCGGCTGACGTCCGCGAAATCTGCTTCTACCGTCTCTGAGAGGTCAGGCGCACCGGGGTAGACCACCTTTACCTTGCGACTTTCGATACCCCAGATCTTCAGGATGTCCTCCTTGGTCGCATAGGAGACGGCGATCAGCAGGTCGGCTTGCTTGGCAGAGCGCGCTGCGATCTGATGCCAGAACCGCTCTTTGGGCCCATGGAACTGGGGGAAATGTTCATAGGACAGGTCGTGGATGGTGACGACCTTGGGTAACTTGGTCTCTGGCAATACGCTGATATGCGGGCAGAGGACCACGTCACTGTCGGCGAAGAGTTTGTCCACAGCGGGAAAGCGGCCCAGGCTCCAAGCGAGGGTGAGCAGCTTGTTCGGATAGCGGGTCGTATAGAGGGAAGCGTGAGGAGGCAGCGCGGACTCAAGTCCCAGAGGTCTGGTCTGGAACGAGTTCGTGAAGATCTTCAGGGTAGTGTCGTCCGACGAGAGCAACCCCTGGAGCAGAAATTGTGCGTAGTAGCCTACCCCCGAGGGTGAAGGATTCTGCAGGATACGTCCATCGTAGAGGATGCGCATGGGTCGGTTTTAGATGAGGACGATACCTCTGGGCGCGGAGAGCAATGAGAGCTGCGAGGATACGATCAGGAGCGATCTGCGTGGCGTATGCCTACTATCTGCTACCAGGATGACAGCATCCATGACGGAGAGCACCCGGTGGCTGAAGGACAGGGAATCAAAGGAGGGCATGGCGATCAAGCGATAGCTAGCCGCATGTTTGTCCGTCTTTTTCAGTTCTTCCAGAGCGGCCGCTTCCGAGCGGGCTGTGAGGTCGAGGGTCTGGATGTTTTCTTTGGTCCTCAGAGCCGAGGCCAGCTGCTGGCAGACCCGGAGACTGTCGAGGCTCCGGAGGCTGATCAGCCCGATCCTGACCTCCCGGTGTTCGGTCTGAGGGAACTTGGCGAGGATTTTTTCTCTCAGGGGGACCATGACACCATCTCCTTCGCTGCCTGAGTGCAGGCTCAGGTCTGCCCACAGAGGAGTGGAAAGAATTTTTTCGAACTCTTCGACTGACGAAACTTCGTCCCTGAGGTAGGTCAGCAGGAAAGCCAGGAATATCCCGAAGCCGCAGCCGACTACCGCGAGCAGCAGGAGATAGAGGACGAGCGGAATTTCCCCCTTTTCGATGACGGGTCCCTCTACCCCGAGTTCCAGACTTCCTTCGCCCTGGCTCTGCACGAATTCCTTGGCTTTTTCGGTGAGCAGACTGATGAGCGACGAGGACAGTGCCTGTGCTTCGGACGCCGTGTCAGCGGTGAAGCGGACTTCGGTCACATTTTTTGATTTCGGGATCGGGCTGAAATATTTGCCCGGGTTGGCGATATCTTTTTCTTCGTAGGAGATGGAAGCCCTTTTGAACACTGCTTCCACCAGGCCGGCGTTTTTCATCAGCCCGGAGAGCGAATCACTGAACGACTGGGCGATCAGGTTGCCATAATAGTTGTTGTACTTGAAATAGTCAGAGGAGGATATGGTCCCCTGTTCCTGATAGTTGACGATGATCGCCAGGTCGGAGGTATAGCGGGTCTCCTGCCGGCTGAGGATCAGGTAGCCGGATCCCACGGCTACGATGGTTACGATGAGGAGGATAGCCCAGTTGCGGGTCAAGACTTTCAGATAGTCGCGCAGTTCCATGTCAGCCTTTCCATGATTGGTTAATGGGTGTGTTTTTCCCGGTATTTCTGAGTGATGAAGTCGTGAATCCGTTGTTTGAATACCGAACGGTCGAATTGCATGGCGTGTTTGCGAATGGCGGTGGAGTTGAAATCTTTATTGTCAAACGAGCGCACCGCTTCGCACAGGAGGTCGGATCGCTGTTCGTCGAAGAACAGGCCGGTCCGGCCTTCTACGACCGTCTCCAGAGCACCGCCTCTGCGCAGGGCGATGACCGGTCGTCCGGCCGCCATGGCTTCTACGGCCGTGATCCCGAAGTCCTCTTCCGGCGGGAAAATGAAAGCCTGGCACCGTGCCATGAGGTCCCGTTTTTCCTGTTCCTCAACGGATCCCAGAAATTCAATGTTCGAATTTGCCAGCGAACGGAGCTTCTTGTATTCAGGTCCGTCTCCGACGATCTTCAGTGGGATCCCCAGTTCGTTGAAGGCGCTGATGGCGAGATCGACACGTTTGTAGGTCACCAGCCTGGAGACGAGCAGGAAATAGTCCCCGAGGTCATCGCTCTGGTGAAAATCAGCCACGTCGACAGGGGGGTAGATGACCACCGAGGGTTTGCGATAGTATTTTTTGATCCGTTCACTGATGTAGCGGGAATTGGCGATGAAATAGTCGACCCTCTCTGCGGCCGAGCGGTCCCAGAGTCTGAGGTACGTTGCGGCCAGGGGGGCAAAAAGTTTGATCAGCGGATTGAACAGCCCGAAGTATGACGGATTGTTGATGTACTGATGCCAGAAGTCCCAGAGGTACCGGGTCGGGGTATGGCAGTAGCAGATATGGATGGTTTTGGGAAGCGTGATGATCCCCTTGGCGCAGGCGTGTGATGAGCTGAGCACGACGTCATAGTCACTGAAGTCAAAGCGTTCAAAGGCCATGGGCATCTGATTGAGATAGAAGGCATGGTGATGTATGCTTCCGGGCATTTTCTGCAGGAACGAAGTGACGATCTCCTGGTTGGCGAACTGGGGGACATTTTTTTTGTCCCACAGTGAGGTATACAGGGGAGACGTGGGATAGAGCTCAGAAAACGCCTGCACACAGCGTTCGCTGCCGCCGAAATTGGTCAGCCAGTCATGGACGAGAGCAATCTTCACTCTAGTAGGCCCCCCGGGCAAAGAAAAAACTTCGAAATGTCAGGAGCATGATTTTCAAATCAAAACCCAGCGACCAGTTCTCGATGTAGAATAGATCATATTGCAGTCTCTCCGCAATGGAGGTGTTACCCCGCCAGCCGTTGACCTGCGCCCAGCCGGTCAGTCCGGGCCGGATCGCGTGGCGTTCATTGTAGAGCGGCAGGTCTTTTTTCAGCTGCTGCACGAACTGCGGCTGCTCCGGTCTGGGGCCGACGAGGCTCATATCGCCTTTCAGAATATTCCAGAGCTGCGGCAGTTCATCGAGATTGGTCCGGCGGATCAGCCGGCCAATCCCCGTGCGGCGTTTGTCGTTCGCGACCGTCCAGTGGACTCCCTGCTTTTCTGCGCTCTGATGATGCATGGAGCGGAATTTCAGGATCCTGAACGTCCGGCCGAATAGTCCCGTCCGCTCCTGTCCGTAGAGCACCGGTCCCGGGGAGCCGGTTTTGACCAGCAGCGCCACGAGGGCCATGAACGGAGAGAGAACGATGAGGCCGACCCCGGACAGAGAGATATCGAAGAGTCGTTTGACGATGGCAGAAAATCCCTGCAGGGGATAGCGCTTCTGGCTGAGGAGCGGGATGCCGTTGAGCGTTTCTGAGACAGAGAGCCGGGAAGTGAGGGACATGACATCAGGGATGAAGGATACCCGGACATGGTGCAGCTGGCAGATCGAGAATATTTCTGTGGTTTCAGGGTCGCTCAGCGTGCCCAGACCGATGATGACTTCATCCACCCGTTCGTTCACCAGGATTGCGGTGAGCTCCTGTATGCTGCCTCGGTAGGGGAAGCCTGCGATCAGACCGGGGTCAGGTTCGATGATGGGACCTTTTGGGGTTGGCTCCGGCAGGAGGTCAGGCTCTTCGGTCGGTACTTCATGGAATTCTTTTTCGAGTACACCGATCATCTGATGGCCGGACCAGCCTCTCTGACGGATGCCTTCCAGGAACGGCCGGCCGATCTTCCCCAGCGAACAGAACAGGGTCCGGCGGGTGCCGATGCCCCGGCTCCAGAGGAAATTCAGGCAGAAGTGCAGGAGCAGCCGGCCGGTTCCCAGGGCAAAGAGGCTGATGCTCCAGGCATAGACGATGATGAGCCGGGAAAAAAGGTTGCGTCCCTGGAAAAAGGCAAAGACCATGAGGGACAGGAGCCCCAGTGAGGTGCCCTGGAATATCCGGTACATTTCCTGGGTAGCGGTTCTTTTTTCGATGCGCGAGTATTGTCCGGTCAGTACGAACAGCAGAAGCCAGGCGAGGCTGATCCAAGGGGCGATCCGGATGAAGTCGCGGAAGGCGAAATCCAGGACCGGCACTTCGATCAGATCTAGGCTCGTCGCCACATCTGCCTGCCGTCTGATCACATAGGCGGTGACGAACGAGAGGAAGATGGCGACGAAGTCCGTGAGGATGAAAAGGCAGGTGAAGATGCGGTTGAGCGTGCGGGCTTTCATAGAATTCCAGCGGTAAATGCATCAAATGCTCGAGAGACTCATATAAGCCGAGTTCTGTACCCCCCGCCCTTCGACTCGGCGGCCTCGCTCAGGGCGGGGCGCGATCATCTCTCTAGTCCCCGGTTCACACCAGGGCTCCAGCGTTCCGCTTGCCTACGGCCCTTCGAGCAGAAGTATAGCCGTACGCAGCCATCGGAACTTGCTCCAAAAAGGGTTTACCCATCCCCAGACTTGCGCCTGGGGATAGTGAGCTCTTACCTCACTGTTTCACCCTTACTCCTTCGACTCCGCCCTTCGACTCCGCCTTTCGGCTTTGCTCAGGGCTTCGCTCAGGAGCGGTTTGTTTCTGTGGCACTTTCCCTGAATAGCTTTGAGCTTTGAGCGGTGAGCTCTGAGCTTTGGCCATCCGGCAGCTGTTAGCTGCTTTTCTGCTCTGCGGAGCTCGGACTTTCCTCCCTCCTTCGCTCTCACGAGGTTCGAGCTACGGAGGGCAAGCCCTCGTGTGGCTGTCACCTTGATCGAGTGTCGGAGAGTAATCGCTGGTCCCTCGAGCGTGGGAAGTGTACCATGCGGCCTCACGTCAGGCAAACTACATGATTTCTGCGTAGTATGTCTCGTAGAAATTGAAGATTTGTCTCGCTATGAACGAGGCTACGATCAAAAATACGATCACCGGTACGACAGTGGTGAGTTTTTTGGCCTGGAGTGTTAGGTCAAATTCTATCAGTGCTCCGACATGCTTCAGTCCTTCGTCGAGCGTGCCGCTGGTGAAGGCAGTCGACAGGAGGAGAGCGTGGGAACTCTCCAGGAAACTGAGAGACCTTACGAACGCATCGAATGAACCACCCTGTTCCATGAATTCGGCTCCCTGTGCGACTTCCCGTTGTATGACCATACTGCCACTCATTGACGCTGACAGGGAGAGTGTTTCGTTGATATTAATCCCGGCGCGGTACAGGAGGCCAAAGGCATGAATGAAGCGGGAACGGGCAGTATTTCGGATGAGGGGTCCGATCAGGGGAAGGCAGCCGAGGACCGTTTCGAGTACTTGGCGTACCTTAGAACTTGATCGCCAGAGCAGGGTCAGGCCCAGGGCGGCTGCGTACCAGGGTCCGATGAGCGAGAGCAGAACAAGAGGAAATCTGGCGTAATTGAAATGATCGGCCACGCAGCTCAGGAATGCAGATACGATGAAGGCGAAATGTATCACGAGCACCGGGTACAGCAGGTCAGAAAACAGTTTCTTTTGGAGCTGGGACTTCCGTTCTCGCTCATCCGCAATAGACGAAAGCACAGTATCGAGATGTCCTGTTGATTCGCCTATGCGCATCAGAGTGATCTCCACGGGGTCCGCGATCGTCCCGGCAGAAGCAAATGCTTCAGACAATGCATGACCATCGAGATGCTCCAAAATTGCGCGGGCATGTCTTCCTGTCTGTCCCGGCTGAGTCGCGACTTTCTGCAGCACGGTGGTCACCGGGATTCCAGCCTGGATCAGTGATGCAAGCTCTCGGAACAGAAGGGTGGCAGATCCGTTCATGGATATTACCTCGGGATTCTGGAAAGTAGACGGCAAATTTCAGGTTTTCTTCAGCCTCGTCATACCGATGGCTGAGACTACGATGACGAGGCCTCCGATGATCTCCCGGAGCACCGGTACTTCCCGGTAGACCAGGAACGAGACCACCAGGGCAAAGATCGGTTGGGTGTTCATCAGGTTGCTTCCCAGCACCGCCGGGACCCGGTCGAATCCATAGTTCACCAGATAAGCGATCGCTGTATTGAACAATCCGGCGATGCATACGACGAGAACGATTCCTGCCGTCCAGGTGATCGGTTTCAATCCGTCGAAGATCAGCGTAGCGATCATGAGCAGAGGGATGGAGCAGGCAAAGGAGCCCATGGCAAGTTCAAAATTGTTCAGGAGCGGGGTATGCCATTTGCGGCCGATATAGTTGATGGCAAAAAAGAACAGGGAGAGCAGTTCGTATAATTCTCCCTGCCCCCAGCTGGAGAGCGAGGTCGGGTCCCTAAGCGAGATCAAAAGTGCCCCGGCGGCGGCGAGGCACAGGAACAGGACGTGTTTCTTCGTGATCCGTTCGGACAGAAAGATCACTCCCAGGAATGCGGTCATGGGGATAGCGTCGATGAACGCGATGTTTGTATATTTGGCATGGTTGATCGCCAGAGTGAACAGTGGAACCGCGATGAGGAAGAACGAAGCACCCCGCAGGAAAAGAACTCCGGTGTCCCTGGCCGGCAGGTGTTTGAATTTCTGCAGGTCGATCTGTTTGCGAAAAATTATGAGTCCGATGATGAAGCCGGCACAGACCCTGAACAGGACCTGCTGGTACACGGTCAGATGGCCGTTCAGATAGCGCGCCCACAGCCCCATGCAGGATTGGAGTGCGGCGACGAGGATGAGGGCGAGAAACCCTTTTTGGCGAGTGGTCAGTGCTTTCATCTTCCGCGGTCCATGGCTTCATTGGCGAGGCGGTCGGCGTGGCTGTTCTGTTCTCTCGGGATATGCCGGAAGGAGACTTTTTTCAGTCCTACCAGCGCTATGGCCTGAAGATACAGTTCCTTCAGCCCTGGGTTCTTGACCTTGTACCTGCCCTTCATCTGTTCGACGATGAGTTCGCTGTCCAGGTAACAGGTAATGCTTTGAGCGTTAAGCTCGTTTGCTTTTCCCAGTGCCGCGATGAGAGCGCGGTATTCGGCCTGGTTGTTGGTTGTTTCACCCAGGTACAGGCTGATCTCGGCAAGTACTTCCTTCGAAGATTGATCGATCACCACGGCTCCTGCTCCGGCAGGACCGGGGTTGCCACGGGCGCCGCCGTCGGAGTAGGTGATGAGGGAGATTGCTGGTGTTGTCATGGTGTTTCGCTAAAGAATTTAGATGTCACCCTGAACCCTGAGCGAGGCACCCGAGTCGAAGGGTGAAGGGTCTGTATTGCGTGAATAGGGGTCCAATCAGTATCTCTGAAAGATCCTGAAACAAGTTCAGGATGACGATGGGAAAATGCGTCACCCTCCCCTTTGTCCCCTCCCATCGAGGGCGGGGGGAACCTATCCGACGATGTGGGCGTAGATCAGATTGGTACTGCCTGCTTTGTAGGCGCCTTTGATGCCGGCGGTGATGACGATGATGTCGCCGGGGATCAGTTGATCTGAGTTTTTCATGAGGGCTATGGCCTCGTCAGCCATGACCTTGAAATTCTTGTCCGGGTGTACCCTCAGACTGTCCGGGGTCACTCCGTGCACGAGCAGGAGCTGGCGCTGGACGATGCCGTAGGGAGAGGCACCTTTGATCGGGATGCCGGGGCGGAATCTCGCGACATTCCTGGTAGTGGCGCCGGAGGTGGTGAGGGTGAGGATCAGCTTGGCTCCGATCTCCCGGGCGAGGTCGCAGGCCTGCTTGGCGACTGATTCGGTGACGGTTTTGATCTCGCCAAAATGAGTACGGCGTTTGAGCGTACCATCCTGAAGTTTGCTCTCGGTGTGCTTGACGATCCTGGCCATGGTAAGCACGGCTTCAACCGGATACATACCGCTCGCCGTCTCGCCGGAAAGCATGATAGCATCAGTATTGTCCAGGACAGCATTGGCCACGTCTGAGACTTCGGCGCGTGTAGGTAGAGGATTGTGCTCCATGGAGTCCAGCATCTGGGTAGCGGTGATGACCGGTTTGCCGGCCTGATTGCACTTCTGGATCAGTTCTTTCTGGATGGCAGGGATCTGCTCGATGGGCAGTTCGATGCCCAGGTCGCCGCGGGCGATCATGATGCCGTCCGAAGCTTCCAGGATGCTGGCGAAATTTTTCAGGCCGCTGACGGACTCGATCTTGCTGATGATCTGTATGTACCGGGCCATGTCATTATTGGATTCGGTGAGGAGATTGCGCAGCTTTTGCACATCATCCGCCGACTGGACGAACGACAGGGCGATGAAGTCTATTTTATGCTCTATGGCAAAAGCCACATCGTCGAGGTCTTTTGGGTTTAGCGGTTCTACCTGCGGGCGTTTACCCGGGATATTGAGACCTTTGCGCTCACTGAGCAGGCCGCCGTTCACGATCACGCAGTGTGCTGTTTCGGAGTCCACGGAGTTCACGATCAGATCGATAGCACCGTCGTCGATCAGCACATGGTCGCCCTCTGCCATGTACTTGTTCAAGTGACTGAGCGAAATACTGACGCCCTGACTGCTTCCCTCAATTTTCTTCGAAGTCAGGAAGAATGGTTTGCCGGGCACGAGCTCCACCTTCTGGTGATCGACGAGGAAGCCGGTGCGGATGTCCGGTCCCTGGAGGTCCTGAAGGATAGCGATCGGCTCACCATGCGCCTTCGATACTTTGCGTATGCGGTCAATAACGTCGGAAAACCAGGCATAGTCGCCATGTTTGAAATTAAGTCTGGCCACGTTCATGCCCGCCAGGTACAGCTTATTGATGGTCTCTTCATCGCCGCTGGCCGGGCCGATGGTACAGACGATCTTGGTGAATTTTTTTTGCATGGTAGTCGGTGAGTAATTGGGTAGGTTAGGGAATGAATGAGTATTATTTTGTCAAAATCTGATTTACATCCTTTAGGCAAATTTGTAAAACACCGTTTTACAAATTTGGGAGTAATGGACAAAGAAAGAACGCATCGATATGCTTCGCGAACACTGCTAAAAGTAGCACATGGCAAGGATAAGAACAAGGAGCCCACACCTGCGCCGATGCAGCTTTAGAGGAGATGGAGTTGTTTTGGCTTTAACACAAAAGGAGCTGACGACAAAGTCGTCAGCTCCTTCGAAAATCGTATTTCGTCCTACCTCCTACTTCCTACTTCCTCAGAAGCGCCAGCTCTTCGACTCCCTGCTCATTGGCAGCGGCAAGTCTTCTCAGTATCATCTTGCGTTCTACGGAGGCGATGACGCGGCGGGTGGTGTCGATCATGTCAGGGGAGACGGAGACCGAATTGATGCCCCATTCCACCAGTTTTTCCGTGATCTCGGGGTAGACCGAAGGAGCCTGGCCGCAGATGGAGGCGACCACTCCGCGCTTGCTCGATTCCTTGATGAGATGTTCGAGCGCCATCATGACGGCTTCGTTCCTCTCGTCGAACTCAGATGCGCAGAGTTCGCTGTCGCGATCTACGCCGAGGATGAGCTGGGTCAGGTCATTGGACCCGATCGAGATACCGTCGATGCCGATGTCGCAGAATTTGTCGATGAGGAATACGGTCGAGGGGACTTCTACCATCATATAGAGGCGGAAGTTCTTTGACCTTTTGAGCCCGGCTTTTTCCATGAGGTTCTTCACATCGACCATCTCGTCGATGGTGCGGACGAAGGGGATCATGACATGGAGGTTGTCGAATTCAGCCCGGACCCGTTTGATAGCTTCGCATTCGAGGTTGAACACCTCAGGGTCTGAGATGTAGCGGAAGCAGCCACGGTAGCCGATCATGGGATTGTCTTCCTGTTTTTCGAACTCTTCGCCGCCCTTCAGGTTCTTGTATTCATTGGTTTTGAAGTCCGTGGCGCGATAGATGACCGGGCGGGGGTAGAACGGCTCCGCGAACATGCGCAGTCCGTCGGCCAGCTTGGTGATGAATTCTTCGCTCCGTCCTTCCTTGATCATTTTCTTCGGATGTTCGCCGATGTCGGCGATCATAAATTCGGCTCTGAGGAGTCCGACGCCATCTACGGCGCGAGCGGCGACCGTGGCGGCGAGTTCTTTTTCCGCGAGGTTCACATAGACCTTGGTCGCGGTGATCGGGGTCTGCACCACGACCTGCGGGGCGTTGTCGATATGTTTTTCCACGGCGGCCTTGGGCGGCAGGATTTCGCCTTCATAGACCAGTCCATGGGTGCCATTGACCGTGATGATCTGGCCGGTTTTCAGCGTGCTCGTCGCGACCTTGGTCCCCACGACGCAGGGGATGCCGAGCTCACGGCTCACGATGGCGGCGTGACAGGTACGACCGCCGGTGTCGGTGACGATGGCCGCTGCGCGTTTCATGGCAGGTACATAGTCAGGTGTGGTCATTTCAGTGACCAGTATGTCGCCCTTCAAGATCAGGTCGCACTCGCTCGGGCTGTGGATGATCTTGACCGGGCCGGAGGATGAGCCGACGCTGGCTCCGCCACCCTTCAGAATGACCGTAGGAGCTTTGCCCTCAGCCGCGGGGGTCGCTTCTGCAGCAGGTGCAGCGGATGGACCGGCCACTCCTTTGTTGTCTTCTAGCGTGGTCACCGGGCGGGCCTGGACGATATAGACCTTGCCGTTTTCTATGCCCCATTCGGTGTCCTGGGGATACTGATAATGCTCTTCGATCTTGGCGCCGATCTTGGCCAGCTCCACGATCTCTTCGTCGGTCAGTTTCTGGGTTTTCTTTTCCTCGGCGGTCAGTGCGATCTTGATGTTGGGGTCATCACTTCCGGTGACGACTTCGCCGATGCCTTTGCCGAGGACTTTTTCTCCGCTGGTGTGCTGCGCGGCAGGGTCGATCACGCCGCTGAACGTGAAGTTCAGGTTCCGTACTGGTTCAGACCAGGAGAGCGTACCGTCCGTCGGAGGTGCGGCCGAAACAGGTACCGGGGCGGGTATCTGGTGGTAGGATTCCTTGATGGCCTCCAGATCCGCCTTCAGCTCTGATTCGTTGATGATGAACGGAGGAGTGTCGGTAGAAGAGGTTGTGGTCGTCGGGGCGACCACTGAGTTCTCTACGACCGGTGCGGCGACCTCTGCTGGGGCCACAGGCGGCTGGGTCGGAGCAGGGCTTGCTGGCGCGGCAGGCGCAGCAGACTCCAGAGGAGCGGCCGGACTTGCAGAGGCAACTGGAGCTGCAGGTGTTGCGGGAGCGGCAGGCGTAGCAGGGGCGGCAGGAGATGCCGGGGCGGCGGGTGCAGTCGGAGTCGGAGGTGCGGTTACAGGGGCACGTTTGACGATCTTGAAATCCTGTTCGTTGATCTCCCGGTCCAGGATTTTGAAGGTGCCTTTTTCGACGATATAGCGGTCCGGGGTGATGGCGCCGGAGACCACGGATTCACCGAGGCCGTATCCTGCTTCGATCACGATCTTGGTCCGGTCATTGGTGATCGGGTCCACGGTGAACATGATGCCGGACTTTTCGGACTGGACCATCTTCTGTACCGGGACTGCGATGCCGACCTTCATGTGCTCAAATCCCTTGTCCTGGCGGTAGAAGATCGCCCGGGCCTCGAACAGCGACGCCCAGCAGCTCTGGACCGCTTTCACGACAGCCTTGGCGCCGTGAATATTGAGAAAGGTCGCCTGCTGTCCGGCAAAGCTGGCTCCGGGCAGATCTTCGGCCGTGGCCGAGCTGCGTACGGCGACATAGGTCTCGGTCACCCCTTTGCAGATATCGAGGTAGCGGGCTTCGATTTCCTGCTGGATGTCAATTGGCATGGGAGTTTCGATGACCAGTTTTTTGATCTTTTCGGAAGCGGCCTGGAGTGCCTTGGAATCATTGGCATCCAGCCCTGAGAGCATATCAGTGACTTGCTGTTTGATCCCGGTTTTTTCCAGGAATAGGTAGTAGGCATCCGAGGTCACGATGAACCCATCGGGTACGGGCAGTCCTGCCTGTACCATCTCCCCGAGATTGCCTCCCTTGCCTCCTACTAGAGCGAGGTTTTTACGGTTGACTTCATTGAACCATACGACGTTCGGCATGGTCTTCTCCTTTTGATTTTAGGTCTTGATATCTAGTGAATATATGAAGGTACGAGTAGCCACAATAGTAGAGCGCGGTTCTCGCGCAGAGCAGACGGGTTTCTAAATAGTATAGCGCTTCTATCTATTTTCTGCAATCTATTTTGTAATTGCTTCTTAGGCGCTATAATGTCGACGTCAGTATACCCCGAAGAAGCATCGAGTTACTAATATGTTCCATATTTTTTGAGGCAGCATGGCATCTACCGTCAGTTTTCTCCATACCGCCGATAGTCAGTTCGGTACCGGGTTCGGCACGCTGCCACCGCAGGTGGCTGACTTGAAACGCACGAGTCAGCGCGAGGGATTTTCTGCTCTGGTGCAGCACGCCATTCGTGAAAAGCTTGATCTTTTCCTCTTGAGTGGTGATGTGTTTGATACCGCTCATCCGGCGATCGCTGATATCAGTTTTGTGAAAAAGGAACTTGAGCGCCTTGAGACAGCGGGAGTCCAGGTCTTCGTCATCCCCGGCAATCACGACAGCTCCGGCCCCGGGAGCCTGTGGGATCAGTATGGACCCTGGCCCGGGCATGTATTCTTGAGCCCGGGTTTCACCTCTGTATTTCTGGCGGATCAGGACATCGAGATCTTTGGCATGGGATTTGACCGCAGCCATTCATCGGACAATCCGCTCGCCGCGGACAAGATAGTCCCAAAGACAAGCCGGTCGATCCTGCTGTACCACGGCGCCTGGCAGAATTTCGGACGGGAGCTCACGAGGGATTACCCTTTTTCCCTAGCGGATATCGAAAAAATCCCCTGCAATTATATTGCACTGGGTCACTATCATGCGTATTCGGTCGTGCTCGACCGGCCGGATAAAAAAGCCGTGTACAGCGGAGATACCGAGGGACTGGATTTCAGCGCCAACGAGTGCGGCCTGCGCCAGGCGGTTCAGGGCGAAATTTCACCCGAAGGACAGGTCACTATCAAGCCCGTACCGATCAAAAGCCTGCTCATGGAGTACCTGGAACTCGATGTCTCTACCTATACCCTGGCGGGACTCGATCATGCCATTCAGGAAAAGGCCGACGCCCGGACACTTCTGGATGTCCAGTTGACTGGCATCCCCTCCATCGAACTTTTCAGAGAGATCCCGGTCATCGAACAGGCGTGCAGGCATCTGTTCCTGTTTTTCCGCATCATCGACCGGACGGTCGATGTTCAGGTCAATGACCTCCAGAAGGCACAGACTTATCAGGGACTGTACTACCGTGCGCTCAAGGATAAACTCGCGAAAGCTACGACCGAAGAGGAGAAGACCGCCATCCGGCAGGCGCTCCAGATCGGTCTGGCGGCTTTTCAGTAGGATACCAGCATGAAATTTGCATCCATCCAGCTTCAGGGTTTCAAAAAATACCTCGACCAGACATTCGAGTTTGGCGACGGTCTGACCATCGTCGTCGGACCGAACGAGGCCGGCAAGACCACACTGCATCAGGCGCTGGTGACGGCACTGTACGGCTTTGGCAGCAAGTCGGCGCAGCTGCTGCGGGGCAAGGAAGAAGCCCGGAACTGGTCCGGTCACAGCCGGTGTGAGGTTTCACTCCGGTTCTCGATCAAGGATGCTCAGTATTCGATCACCCGCGACCTCGATCAGGGCAAGATCACCCTGAGACTTCTGGACCATGACAAAGGCAGAGAGGTCATCCTGTCCGAGGATGCCAAACGTATCCACGAACTCATCGCTGACCTCATCTATATTCCTTCCCCTGATGTGTTCAATCAGACCATCTCGGTCAAGCAGAACCAGATGGCGCAGTTGACCGACCTCGCCTCGGTAGGTGAGGCGATCGAGGCCATCTTTACCGGCGAAGAAAAAGTCTCGATCGAACATGTGCTGGAGAATCTGCAGAAACTCCGCAAGAGCCTCAAACGCAAACCCAGGGAAAAACCGGGCCGTATCGATGAGCTCATGGAGACCCTCGAAACCAAAGAGCGTGCACTTGCCGAAGCGCTCGCCTGGGAAAAAGAAGGCCAGGCGCTTTATGACCAGGTAGCGGAGCTCCGTATATCCGTTCCGGCGCGGAAGGCTCGGCTGACTCAGCTCAAAGAACTTACAGACCGGACCAGAGACAAAACGGCCAAGCAACTGGAGCTGGAAACCCTGCGCAAACGCTACAGTGAGCTTAGTTCAGAGTTGAAAAAGATAGAGCATCAGCAGTCCCAAAAGGTCGAAGCCGACGAGAAATGGCAGCCTTTTGAAAAGATCGTGCAGCATGAGAAGTCGATCGACGAATTCCGCCATGCGGTGCACTACCTGAAAACCACGAGAGAGCGCATAGCCAAAGAAGAGGAACGGCTCTCAGCCGAACGGCGTGAGCGCATGGTCATCGTGCACAACACCAATATTTTCCTTTCGCCCAAGGCGTTGCTCGCGGGCATCGCACTGGCGATCTTCGGGATCGTCGGAGCGTTCGTCACTTCGTACTGGCCGCTTTTTGCCCTGTCATTCATCGGCATGATCTGGGTGGTGGTCAATATTCTGAAAGGCGGCGGCCGGCAGCTGAAAGTTACAGATGTGCCGAGCGAACTGCTGGCCCAGCTGCGCAGAGAAGAAAAAGAGCAGTCAGGCACAGCGGAGCACGATGCCGGTCTTTTTGGTCTTGGGTCTGAGATGATAGCATCGCCGCAGGATGTCGATGCGTATTTTTCGAACTACTACCAGTGCCGCGAGGCCTGGACCAAAGCCACGGCAGCACTGGACGCTGTTACCGCGAATGTCGACCTGGCAGCCATGCAAAAGGAGCTGACGCAGGTGGAGTTTGACGGCGGAGTTGCCAAAACGGCGATGGAAGCTTTCAGCGGGTTCAATCCCTCATCCGAGGAGACCGCTGCCTGGGATAGGGAGCTGACCGCACTGGCAGTGAACATACCGGCCGACGAGGGGCAGCTCAACCACGCCGAGGGCAGACTGAAGCAGATGCAGCAGCACGGGGCATCCAGTGCACAGCTGTCCAATGAGTGTGATTATTTGAAAAATGAGATACACGAGCTCGAGGTCAAACATACCGCCTGCGAGATAGCGATCAGTACTCTGGATGAGGTCGTATCTCAATTCCGGGCGGAATTCCTGCCCGAGCTCGAGTCGGCCAGCTCTCACTATCTGAAAGACCTCACCAACGGCTATTACAACCGGGTGGAGCTCGTCCACACCTGGCCGAATGTCTATCTCGATGTGAAAGAAGATGTCCGGGCCGAGCAGGATCAGCTCAGTCAGGGTACCATGGACCAACTGTTCTTTGCGCTCCGCCTCGCCGCTGCGGACCTGATGAGCAAGCATATCGCGCTGCCGCTGATCCTCGATGATCCGTTTGTGCACTTCGATGACGAGCGCTATGCCCAGGCGATTACCCTCATGGGCAGAGCCGCCCAGCAGCGGCAGGTACTCTACTTCACCTCCCGCCGGCATATTCATGAGGACCTGAAGAATTTCGTGGAGCATCATGCGGGAGTGCAGGTCATCGAGCTTAAAAGATAGTAGCCAGTGGCCAGTGACCAGTAGCCAGTCACGAGCCGTCCGGTCATTCGACCGCACAGTGTGTATACAGTGTGTATATTGTCAAGATCGTATTACTGGACACTGGCAACTGGCTACTGGTTACTTTTTTAGGAGCATTTCATGCCATCAGGGATATCGATCACCAAACGGAACGGCGAGCGTCAGGCTTTTGATCAGGCCAAGCTCACTGCTTCTATATTCAGGGCTGCGCAGAGTGTCGGCGGCAGCGATGAGACCATTGCCCAGGCGCTCAGCGGTTTTGTCCTCGACCACTTGAGATCAGCTAATCCCCGCAAGCAGATCTTCACCTCGGTAGAGGTGGGCGATGCAGTGGAAAAAGTATTGGTCAAGCACGGCCATGCCAATACGGCCAAAGCCTTCATCCTCCACCGGGAGACCCGTCGTCAGGTCAAGAATTCTGAGAAGAGGCTCGGGGTCAACGATGACGTCGGTTTTCCCTACAACGCGCTTGTGGTGTTGAAGAAGAAATATTTGCAGAAAGATGATGACGGAGCGGTGAGAGAGACCCCTGGGGAAATGTTCGAGCGCGTGGCGCAGGCTGTGGCCTGGGCTGAGAAACGCTCAGAGCGGAACCGGTGGGAAGAGGCTTTTTTCTCCATGCTGGTGAAGCGTGACTTTTTACCCGGCGGCCGTACTCTGGCCAACGGTGGCACCTTCAACGGGCAGCTCGCTAACTGCTTCGTCCTGCCCTTTGGGGACAGCGTCGAGGACATTTTCGAGACGGTGAAGGAAGCAGCTATTTTGAAAAAAAACGGCGGGGGGGTTGGATTTTCCATGGCACATATCCGGCCCAAGGGCGACCGCATCGCCGGAACCACCGGTCATGCCTGCGGACCTGTGGCACTTATGAAGATTTTGAACAGCTCGTCCGAGATCCTGCTCCAGGACGGCGGCCGTCGCAGTGGCAATATGGTCATCCTGCCGGTCTCGCACCCTGACATCTTTGAATTCATCATGTGCAAGGAGGACGACACCGCGCTCAACCAGATCAATTTTTCCATCGGCATCACCTCCAAATTCATGGAGGCGGTCATCAATAACCGCACATGGGAGCTCATCAATCCCCGCACCGGCAAGATCATCAATGAGGTCAAAGCCAGCAGCATCTTCCAGCTCGCAGCCCACATGGCCTGGAAGAACGGTGATCCCGGCATCGTGTTCCTCGACCGTATCAATCAGGACAATCCCACTCCGCATGTCGGCGCCATCGAAGCGGTGAATCTCTGCGGCGAACAGCCTCTCCTGCCCTATGAAGCCTGCAACCTTGGCTCCATCAACCTGGCTCACATGGTTACCCGGGACGCACAGGGCGTAGCCTCGGTTGACTGGGAGCAGTTGAAGGAGACGACCAGGACCGCGGTCAGATTCCTCGACGATGTCATTGATGTGTGTCGCTATCCCATCGACCAGGTCGACCGAGTGGTCAAGGCGAACCGCAAGATCGGGTTGGGCGTTATGGGTTTTGCCGACCTGCTGATCGCCCTGCGCCTCTCCTATGCCAAACCGGAGGGACGTGAACTTGCGGGGCAGTTGATGAAGGTTATTCAGGAGACAGGCCGCGAGGCTTCAGTCGAACTGGGTAAACTGAAAGGCAATTTTCCGAATTTCGCAGGGTCGAAATGGGAAAAGGAAGGCTTCACTTCCATGCGTAATGCGACGGTCACCACGATCGCACCCACTGGCTCGATCTCCATGATCTCGGGTGTCTCCTACGGTATCGAGCCCCTGTTCGCTCTGGCGTTCTACAAGGAAGCCCTGGGCGGCATCCGCCTACCGGAGATCAATCCTGAGCTCGAAGGTGCGCTCAAACAGGCCGGTGTCTTCGTCGAGGGCATGATGGACGAGATCATCGAATCGGGCACCATCGGACATATGGAGAATATCCCCCGGAAGATCAGGGATGTCTTCACGACCGCGCATGATCTCACATACCGCGAGCATCTGGAGATGCAGGCGGTATTTCAGAAATATACTGACAACGCAGTTTCCAAGACCATCAATATGTCGCACCACTGCACGGTCAATGATGTGGAGGACGCGTTCAAGCTCGCCTGGCGTCTGGGCTGCAAAGGCATGACCATCTACCGCGACGGCAGCCGGCACGAGCAGGTCTTGAACGTCGGCGGGGTAGACAAGAAGCCCACCTTTTCCGACACTCAGTCCAGACCAGCCGTCCCGCCGCCGACCGGCAAAGGCAAGGGAAAACGCATGGAAGACTGCCCCCAGTGCGGCGCCAAAGTCACCTATGCGGAGGGCTGCATCAGCTGTCTGTCCTGCGGATTTTCGGCCTGCAGCGTGTGATAACCTCGGTTAGAAACAGGAACGAAAGATGGTGATCAACACTATTCCAGACTGGATGCAGGGTGCGGAGTGGCTGGAAAGCTCAGATGCGAAATCAATCAAGATGTATCTGATGGAATTAGCCAGAGATCCAAAAGGATCGGGATGGGCAATCTATTTATCAGCCATATTGAGCAAAGACAGCACTTTAGCGTCTGCTACTGAGCTCGGGACCCGCATGCTGGAGGGAACATATCAGGTTGATCCTGAAGGAG
>MNZT01000057.1 GCA_001873755.1 Candidatus Wirthbacteria bacterium CG2_30_54_11
CATCGAAATGCCCAAGATTCCGAAAGAAGAGATCGCCCAGGCCATCCAGTTCGAAGCCGAGAGCTATGTCCCCTATCCTCTGGAAGAAGTTCAGCTCGACTGGCAGATCCTGGAAGAAGGTACGGAGCCGGGACACAGTAAACTGCTCCATGCGCTCCTCGTCGCCTCGCCTCTCACGACCATCGAAAAAATGGTAAAGGTGGTCGAGATGGCCGGACTCAAACCCCTGGCCATCGAAACCAATGCCGTGGCCAACAACCGCGCCCTCACCCGCGAAGATGCTCTCAGCCCCTGCCTGGCTATCGTGGATATCGGATCCCATGCCTCCGAACTGTGTATCAGTGATACCGGTACCATCCGCCTGACCCACAATATCCCGATCGGGGGCCAGCATGTCACCATGGCTATCGCCAAAGAGCTGAACATCGACGAAAAAGAAGCGGAAAAACTCAAACTCGGTCTGAAAAAACTCGATGATGTCGAAAAGGAAAACATCGCCAAATCGTATATCAATTCGGTAGAAGCGATCGCGCTCGAGATCAAGCGTTCCATTGATTTCTACCAGTCCCAGCCTCATTCCAACCAGGTAGGCGAGATCATCCTGGTCGGACGCAATTCCCAGCTGGCCGAACTCGATAAAGCGCTGGCCACCCATCTGAACCTGAAGATCACGCACGGTAATCCCTGGTCCCATATTCAGTGTCAGGAGACGCTCTCCGCAAAACAACAGGAGGAGATGGCTCCTACGTTTTCTGTGGCTGTCGGATTGGCTATGAGGAAAGAACTATGATCCACATCAATCTGCTCCCCGGTGCGGCCAAGCGTAAACGCCGGCAGGAAATCATCCGCATGCTTTCCGCCTCGTTCACCATTTTCGGATTTACGGTCGCCGGGCTCGCGATCGTCATCTCCCTGATCTATTCCCAGAGGTTCAGCCTCGACAACCAGATCAAAAAATACGACACCGAGATCGCAGACCGCCAGGCCAAGATCGCCGTGTACAAAGACGTCATCGCGGAGACCAAACTGCTGCGTGACAAATTGACCGTCATCAATGACCTGCTGGGCTCCTACAATCGCTGGGCACGCTTCTTCCAGTATCTGACCGAGGCGACCCCCAGCCAGGGAGTGAAATTTGTCACGGTCGCCGCGACCTCTGACCTGAAAATGTCCATCAGCGGAGTGGCTGACTCTGCAGTCGATCTGCAGTATCTGCTCATGACCTTCCAGAAGGCACACAGGGATCTGGAATACCAGATCCAGCCGGGAGATACGCTGGCCCGGTTGGCCAAAGCTCAGGGATCGACCGAAGCACTCATCCTCGAAGTCAATGAAGCAGCAGACGAAAGCACGCTCCTCGCCCAAAAAACCATCACTATTCCCAAACTCATGTTTGATACTGTAGACCTGGCCTCGGTCAATATGCAGGCCGATGATACTTCGGAGCGCGAAGTCGACAAGAACGTCTCCTTTGCCCTCAATATCGTCTTTAAACAGGATATCCTGCGATGAACCTAAAAGGCGGTAAGATATCCGGCATCATCTTTGTGCTGATCGCGGCGCTCGTGGGGCTTGGCTATTTCCTGAATATAGTGCTCATTCCTGACGTCCACAAAAAACAGACCCTGCTCGAGGAAAAAGAACTGACACTCAATGCCAAAAATGCCGAGCTCACCAACGTTCAGGAGCTCGATCGTACCTTTGACACCATCAAGGATGAAGCCGATCTCGCGGTTTCCGCCCTTCCTTCCGAAAAACAGATCCCGGATATTCTGTTCCAGTTCACTGCCATCGCGGATGAATTGAACCTGAAGACCAACAATCTCACGATTTCCACGACCCCGGTCTCCAATCCCAGATCAGTAGCCCAGAGCATCGTCATCAATGTCTCGCTGACCGGGAGCTTTTCAGACCTGCTGGGATATCTGTCAGCTCTGGAAAATTCGCTGCGTCTCATCAACATCTCCAGTGTATCGATGAGCGGGTCTGCTGCTCTGGATGACACCTCGGCTCCCCTGGTCCTTTCTCTCCAGGCTGATGCGTACTTCACCCCCTTAGCGACGAAATAACCATGGACATGCCAAAATTCAAACTCCCGACCTCGCCTACCACCATCGTCATCGGCATCACACTGCTGTGTGTCGTTGGCCTCGGGCTGTGGACGAGCTATACCTACTTCTTTCAGCCGGCACCCGCTGTCCCGACCACTATCCAGCCCCAGCAATACTACAACAACGAGCTGAAAAGCATCACGTCGGAACTGGAAAAGTACAAAACCTATTCCATCGACACCTCAAATCCTATCGACACCGGAAAGAACGATCCGTTCAAACCGTTCTGATCATCTGCAGCTCCAAGTCAAAAGCACCCGCCTGACAGAAAGCAAGTGCTTTTTTGTGTGTAAGATTCCCCCCGGCATCACCCTTCTATCGAAGCATAGAGCATTTTGCCGGCCACGGTCTGATATACTCGCTGTACTTTGACTGAGATCTCCTGCTGGAGGAGAGCCGCAGTCCCTTCCACGACGACCTTGGTGCCGTCCGGCAGGTAGCCGATCCCCTGTGAGAGCTCCGCATTGAATTCCACTATCCTGATCTTGAACTGCTGCCCTACCAGATGCACCTGCTCGAGAGATTCTTCGATCTCTTGGAAAAAAACTACTTTCAAACTGAGCCGCCTCAGAGCCTGCACCATGACCTGGTCATAGCACAGTAGTGTGGCTTCTTTTTCCCTCAGATACTGGGTCATCTGGTCCGCATACACCGGAATATCGCGATACTCCTGATCATCATAGGTCACCGGGACCACACATTCCTGGTGGAGCCGTTCCATGGTCTTCAGGGCCAGCTCGCCCTGCGAGCGGACGTATTCGCTGTCAGAGGTGAGATACGCCTGCGCCTGCCTGGTCACGAAAGTCGGCAGGAGGATCGGCCCCTCTGTGAACATGGCATTGATGAACTTCACGATGTCGCCATTTGCCAGCACGCTCGCATCGAGGACATAGGGCATTTTTACCTGAACAATGACCGGTGGCGGGGGAGGAGGCGCGTCTTCTGGCACGAGCACGGATTCCACCACTCTCCAAAGCAGCAGAAAAAGACCTGCCGCCCCGATCCCGGCACCCAGGCTCAAGCCTGGATTATATGAACTGATGAAAAGCCCACCCGGAAAAGCAGCTGCTCCCGCGGCTATGAATCCCGAAGAAACCGCAAATACCAGAGGCCGGCGTCCGGATGATACCTGCGGCACGAGAAGCAGGTAGCCGCAGAAACCGGAGACCGCCCAGAAAACCAAAGCCCACAAGAGAGAAACTATCATGGTGATATCCCTGTATGTTAGGATCGCAAGCCGGAAAAAAAGGATTCAAAACCCTTGCGGACGCAGGACAGGTCGCCGGTGAAATAAAGCAGCGACAAAAAAGCGACGATCATGCCTCCGATCTTCCACATCGTGAACGAACCGCCCGGCCCGAACTTGCGCTCCGCCCAGGCGCTCTGCCCGAACATGGCGACCATTTTGCGGTTATTCACGACGATCGCATACCCGATCCCGACTCCGCCCAGCAAAACCAGCCATTGATTCATGAGAGCTCCTTTAACAAATCTTTCCACTGAATATTGATGGTTTGAGATAATGTCTGCTCTTGTACTCTTCGAGCAGGAGGTCGATCAGCTTGCGCGGATCCGGCTCGTAGAGAATCTTGGAGCCGGTATTCTTGCTCACCACACGTTCGATCTCCTGCAGGAAATCAGCGATACCGCCGGTCCCCGTCAATACCCCTATCAGCTTGCCTTCATCATAGGCGATGGAAAACTCACCAAGAGTACCAGAACGTCCTCCGACGATCACTACAATATCACAGGTGCGGATATTGCTGATCTCCCGGCCCATGAGGCCGCTGCCGGTAAAGATGAGAACATCGGTGTAGTCGATCGGTGAATGATACTTGTACAGGTGCTCGTCCAGGCTGAGGCCGGGCGAGATGCCGACGACGAGTCCGCCTTTGGCCTTGACGCCCTTGGCGGTCTCGTAGGGAAGCCCCGGACAGGCTCCGGTCACACAGACGCAGTTATTCTCGGCGATCGCCTGCCCCAGATCAAAACAGTTCTTCAGCTGCTGATCCGTCAGCTCACCGCTCGCCGAACCCATCACCCCTATCTTCAATCGAAGCCCTGTCGGTGTACCGTCAGAATACAGACTGTCTGCCATCTCATCCCTTTGTTTTTATTAGTAAAAACCTGTATGCACTGTTTAATGTCATCCTCGCGAATGCGGGGATCCATCTTTTCTCTTTTCTTTTCTGCCGCCTTCAAAGGCGAGCCTCGTAAGACGGGGGATGACAGAAACCTAACCTTCTACCGATACCAGTGACCGAAGCGCTTCCTGAAGCGTGCTTGCCGGCCGTATGTCTATCGAATTCTGGTATCGTTTAATTGTATCATACTGACCCTGCGGGACCAACACTGTCTTCATACCCAGCTTGATGGCTTCTTTCACTCTATTCTCAAGCAAACTGACCGGCCGGATGGCGCCGGACAGGCTCACTTCGCCGATGGCCACGCTGGTAGCAGGGAGAACGGTGTCGCGCAGGCTCGAAGCAACAGCCAGACACATAGCGAGGTCGGTCCCTGTCTCCTGGACGCGGTAGCCACCTACCACATTGGCATACACATCGTGTTCCATCAGCCTCGCGCCGCAGCGGCGCGTCAGCACCGCGATAAGCAGTTGGAGACGCGTAAGGGGAAAACCGCTGGCCGTCCGCTTCGGGTAGCCGAATCCGGTCTCGACCGTCAACGCCTGCAGCTCTATCATGAGTGCCCGGGTGCCTTCGATTGTCACCGTAAGAGCTGACCCGGACGTATGTTCCTTCTGGTCAGTGAGGAACAGATTGGAAACATTTTTCACTTCCTGAAGCCCCCGGTCGGTCATTTCGAACACGCCGATCTCCGAAAGTCCGCCAAACCGGTTCTTGGTCGCCCGCAAAAGTCGATAGTGATAGACCAGGTCTCCCTCGAGATAGAGCACGGTGTCTACCATATGCTCAAGGGTTTTGGGTCCGGCGACCACGCCTTCTTTGGTCACGTGCCCGATGAGAAATATAGCGATATGGTGCTTCTTGGCGTACGTGATGAGCCGGGATGCGCACTCGCGCACCTGACCGACACTGCCCGGCACCCCGGTCAGGTCTGCGTCCGACAGGGTCTGGATCGAATCGATGATGGCGACCGCCGGATTGACCTCATCCAGAGTAGAAATGATATCAGCTACATCAGTGGCACTGACCAGCCGGATACCCTGCCCTTTCACTCCCATGCGGTCGGCGCGCATCTTGATCTGGGAAAGCGACTCCTCGCCGGAGCAGTAGAGACTCAGTGTTCCCTGCGGCAGGGAATCCAGGATGGAAAGCATGAGCGTCGACTTGCCGATGCCAGGGTCGCCCCCCAGGAGGACAACGGAACCGGGCACGATCCCGCCACCCAGCGGGACATTGAACTCCTGGCAGGTGGTGAGGATGCGCGGGTAAGACTCGGTCCGTACCTCGGTCAGTGCCTGCGTTTCCTTGGCCAGGCCGGCCTTCGTGCCGACCCGTTCCTTTTCTATAACGCTTTCCACCAGCGTGTTCCACTGACTGCACGAGGGACACTGACCGGACCATCGGGGGAACTCGGCCGCGCACTGCTGGCAGACATAGACTGTTTTTAGCTTAACCATTTGACTACCTTTCTATGTCTCTCCCACCCTGAGCCTGTCGAAGGGATCGTATCCAGGAAATATGTACTACGGTCGTGGTCGCATCAGTTACTTTGAACGTTTCAGCGATACGGATACCGGCCACATAGACGATCTCGTTGAGCTCATTCACCACCAGGGGAGTAGCCCGTCGATCTTCACGGGGGATTTTCTCATCCGTGAACAGATCCTGCAACTTTTTCTTTCCCTGCATGCCCAAGGGGATGATCAGATCGCCGGGGCGGTACGCACGCAGATACAGAGATGTTCCTGATCTGCCGGCATCTATCCAGCCTTCTCCTGCCTCCTGGGTGCTTTTGGGCCTGGTCAAAAAATCATTCACCGGCATGCTGTCCGTCTCGATCCATCCGGTCCCCCATGGTGTCTTCCCCGGGAGGTTCAGGGGAACCCTGGCCAGGATATCCATGGGATCTGGATCTCTCACTCCATGCACCCAGCCTGCCCGCACGATTAGCCGCACAAATCCAGGGAGTTCCAGGATCTGCCCGGTCCGGGCACTGCCAAGCCAGGCAGCAGCTCTCAGGACATGATCCATCCCGATCTCCGCATCCCCGACCCGTTTGCCTGCCCATATGCTGCGTACCACCTCCCACTGTACCACCTCAGGGAGTGCGGCAAAGTCCGATTGGCTCATGATTCTTTTCCCTTGTCTCGACTTCGCCTCGAGGAACCGGTCGGCCTGCGTCCGGGCCAATTGCGCGTATCGTGACGCCAGAAATCCAAGCCGCGCCAGAGATCTGCTGACCTCAGGATTGATCGAGGCCAGGACCGGCATCACCTGACTGCGCAGCCTGTTGCGGGTATAGGTGCTATCAGCATTTGTATAATCTTCATGAGATCGGACCTCATGGGTCTGGTTGTATTCCAATAGTTTTTTTTTCGAAGTCTGCAGCAGCGGCCTCAGGACGAGCAGGGGAAAATAGCGGGCGGATACCCGCAGCTGCTCGACCGGCTGCATACCCCGGAGTCCCGCCAGTCCAGACCCTCTGACCACATGCATGAGGATGGTCTCTGCCTGATCATCTGCCGTATGAGCCAGGGCCAGGGCATGAAGGGATCCTCGCTTCATGATCTCGGCAAAAAACTCATGTCTGGCTCTCCGTCCGGCATCCTCAACTCCGGTTTTCCATTCTTTCGCCAATCTGACGATATCGACGGTCCGGGTATGAAAAGGAATACCAAGTTCACGGGCGGTCGATTCTACGAGCTCCTGATCGCTATCCGCCTCCTCACCGCGAAATCCGTGATTCAGATGCGCGACCGCCAGTTCGAGACCCAGCTCAACCCGAAGAGAGGCCAGGACATGCAAAAGACACATGGAATCAGATCCTCCCGACACTCCCACGAGGAGCGACCGCACAGGAATTGTGGTCCGCACTTGCTCTATTGATTCTTTGATTCGTTGAACAAGGTTGGTCTGCATGGCCGTATGATACCATGCCGTCCCGGCCTCATGAAGAGAGATACCTGGGCAGCCCGAACGGAGGCGGATACTCGTGTGCCGAATTGAGACCGTGAAAAGGACGGACCGAGATGAGGGCTCTTTCCTTGCACTCTCTGCCGAGAAGATGTTTGATACTGTTTTTCAAAGGGTTGATCGGCCTGCGATAGACCACAGACTCGACCCGAAAAAAGGCCGCATTGAGCAGCGACTCCAAGGTCTGCCGGGTCGGCAGGAAGGTCGGATGCGTCGACTGCCCCAGCTGATATTTCACGAGGGGCTTCTGTTCCCCGACCCAGATATCCCCTTCCAACAGTACAACACTGTCCTCGTGGCATACCTGACGAAGTTGAGCCAAGGCATAAAAAGGGTCGAGCAGGTGATAGTAAACCCCGAAGCAGAAGATGACATCGAAGGTCCGCTTCAGGGAGCTGATATCGTAGATACTCAGGTGGTCATTGATCTCCACGGATGACTTCAGCAGTTCCCGGGCCAGGCGAAGCCCAGAGCTGTCCGACCAGTTCTGGCTGAAATCGTCAGTCGCCAGGACCGACCGTGCGCCCCGACGCTCAGAGAGAAAGCTGAAGTAACCATCAAAGCAGCCGACATCGAGGACGGTCTTGCCGTGCAGGTCGACTTTGTCGATCTGCTGTTCAATGAACTGCCAGATCCTCCTGTGGTCTTCGACATCCGGTTCACGCGAAACCGCTTTCAGCCCTCCACCGAAGTCGAATTCATGGAACCAGCGGATCTGGTCTATCTGATTCTGGATGCTTTTCGAATTCTTGTGTTCTGTCATGAGTCGCTTCCTTGCTGGATGAAACGGATGACCTGCTTTCCGAAAACGGTCAAAGCCAGTGAAATACCCAAACCGTGGCCGAAGACGGGGACAAGCATGGAGTGAGCTCCATCCAGCCTGCTGGTATCTCCGGGGACGCACTCGTCGCCGAATCTGGCCCGCACAGTCATCATCCGTGCCCGTAGAGCCGGCGTCAACTCCGACTCCCGTGACTCGAACAGCAGCACAGACTGTTTGAACACCGGACTGGTCGCCGCCATGATGTCCAGGGACCGGAAATTGTGTTCCCCTTCCCGCAGACGGCCGCAGACATTGACCGCATGGACGAAAAGGTCCGGTCGCTCGTAGAACACATTGAAAGCGGCACTGCCGCCCGCACTCGTCCCGACCACAGAAACCAAGCCTTCGGCAGACAGTTTCTCCGCGAGTTCAATGACCTCGTTCAGCATGTTCTGCAGATTCCGCCCGCGATCACTCCAGCCCATCCGCAGGACATACGGAGTGAGCCCCTGAGCGTTCCACCATCGCGTCGCAAATCTGAGATTGCCCACCCGGTCCCCGAGACCGGGCAGGATGATTACGCTATGGGTTGAAGCCATTTTCAGTCCTCGTCTGAGATACGAACAGAAGTATCGAGGATATTATTGGAAATTGAATCTTTGATTCATCATGAATATTTCCCTCAAAGTTTTGTAGGGACGCCGATTTATCGCGTCTCTGATAGCCCAGATTCGTAGAGACGCAAAATTTTCCGTCTCTACGAATTGGATCAATTCAACGTAGATCTGAAAGCGGTATTCTGATCTCAGGCGCCATATGGATGATTGGGCAGTTCTCGCCGTTGATGACGCAGGTATGCTTTGTAGTCTTGTGCGGGTAATTCTGCTTTGCCTTGGCCTGCCTGATGACTGACTCCTTGGACACCGGGATATCAGACCGCCTCTGGCAGACCTCTATTCCCGAACCAAAATAGTCTACCAGGATGACCGGTATCCGGCGAAGACCGAGCGCTTTGGCGATCTCGAACCGGTGATGCCCGTCGAGCACCACTCCATGGTCATGGTCGATCACGATGGGATGGGTCCAGAACCCGTCCTTTTCGATCTTGGCCTTGAGCTCTACAAACCGATCAGGGTTAATCTCTTCATGCGTCTTCAAGATCCTCACATCGCAGAGTTCCACATCCAGCAGTGTCTTCTTTGTCATTACTTACCCCCCTGTTCCAGCCTCCAGGTCACTCCGTTAGCCTTATCCTCGATCACCACATTGAACTCATTTTTCAATCGCGCTCTCACCGCATCTGCCTCAGCAAATTTCTTATCAGCCCGCAGTCTGTTGCGCTCGTCCACCAACGCTTCTATCTCAGCAAGTTTTGCGGTATCGGTCATGGCAGCATCTGCCGCGTCCAGCTGGAGGCCAAGCACGCCGTCGAATTCCATGACCATTTTGTATTTCACTTCGGGCGACAGCGAAGACTTGAGCACTTCCTCGATGACCGCCAGCGCCATGGGGGAATTGAAGTCATCATCCATGGCAGAGATGAACTTCTGGCGGAACGTCTCGTCAGTTTGTGTTGCAGGAGTCACAGAATCCTTGGCATTAGCCAGAACCCGCTTCCAGCGTCCAAGCCGTTTTGCAGCTTCTTCCAATCCCTGCTCGGTGAAATCAGGTGAACTCTTGTAGTGGCTCTGGAGAAGGAAAAGACGAACCGCCATAGGTTTGTATTTTTTCAAAAGGTCAGGGATCTCGATGAAATTTCCTGATGATTTCGACATCTTTTCCCCGTTGATCTTCAACAGCCCTGAGTGCAGCCAGTACCGGACGAACGGTGCGTCATTGGCTGCTTCGCTCTGGGCGATCTCGTTCTCATGGTGGGGAAAAATGAGGTCGATGGCACCGCCGTGGATGTCGAAGGTCGGGCCGAAATACTTGGCGCTCATGACTGAGCACTCGATATGCCAGCCCGGCCGGCCCTGACCCCACGGACTCTCCCAGAACGGTTCGCCCGGTTTCATGCCCTTCCAGAGCGCGAAGTCCTGAGCGTGCGCCTTGTCGTACTTGTCAGTCTCGACCCGGGTACCGGTCACGCCTTCTTCAGCCTTGACCCCGGAGAGCTTGCCGTAACCAGGCAACTTGGCCACATCGAAGTAGACGGAACCGTCCTCGACGGCATAAGCAAAGCCTTTGTCCACCAGCTTCTGCACCATGGCGATGATCTCAGGGATGACCTCTGTGACTCTCGGATAGCCGTTCGCCTGCTGGACATTAAGGGACGCCATATCAGAGAGGTAGACAGGAATATTTTCGTCAGCGAGCTGGAAAATGGTGATACCGCGCTCAGTCGCCCGCTTGATCATGTCGTCATGCACATCCGTGATATTGCAGATGAAATTGACCTCGTACCCGCGATAGCCCAGATACCGTCTGATGACATCAAAAGCGATGTAGGTACGGGCATGCCCGATATGGCTGGGTCCGTAGACCGTAGGACCGCAGACATACATGTTGACCTTGCCCTCACGGAGAGGCACGAACGGTTCGAGTTTGCGGGTAAGAGAGTTGGTGACCTGCAGTGTCATGGGACGCCTTTAAAAAAAAGAATTGGCTGTGAGCGGTAAGCTTTGAGCTATGTACAAATACATAATTGCACGGTATTTATACCTTATCCAGTGCATTGAGCAAATCCCCGACCAGATCTTCCGCGTCCTCGATCCCGACGGACAGGCGCATGAGTCCGTCAGTCAACCCGATCTTCAGCCGTTCTTCTCGGGGTATGGAGCCATGGGTCATGCTCGCCGGATGGTCAAGGAGCGACTCTATACCGCCCAGACTTTCTGCCAGAGGGATGAGGGTCAACGCTTTGATGAATCGACCGGCATCATACTGCTCCTTGATTTCAAAGGAGATCATCCCGCCCGGCCCCTTCATCTGCTTTTTGACGATCGCTCCCTGTTCGCCGGTGAACAGGCCAGGGAAATAAACGCTGCGGATCTTCGAGTGTTTGACCAGCATATCTGCAATGGTGACGGCGTTTTGCTGATGCCTCTGCATCCGCAGATCCAGGGTTTTCAGCCCACGGAGTGTCAGCCAGGAATCAAAGGGCGAAAGAATTGCCCCGATGGCATTCTGGAGGAATTTCAACCGTGCATAGAGCGTTTCATCGCTCAGGGTCAACATCCCTCCGATACTGTCGCTGTGGCCATTGATATACTTTGTCGTCGAATAGGCAACGATGTCTGCGCCCAAAGCCGCCGGCTGCTGAAGTGCGGGAGAGGCAAAAGTATTATCCACCACCAGAAGCGCCCCATATGTTTTCGCCAGCGTTGCCAGCACTTCGATATCCACGACCTTCAGAAGCGGATTGGTCGGGGTCTCGACCCAGATGATCCTGACCGCGCCTTGCTTAAGTGCCGCCTCGGTTTGAGCTGGATCGGTGAGATCAACGATCCGGTACTGCAATCCCTGAGCACCGGCGACTTTGACGATGAAGCGATAGGTTCCGCCGTAAGCGTCCGAGGAGAAGAGAATAACTTCATCCTGCTTGAGCAGGGCAACGATATTAGCCAGAGCAGCGGAACCAGAGCTGTAGGCCAGACCGAACCGGTTGCCATCGAGTGCTGCCATGGTGGATTCCAGGATGAGACGGGTCGGGTTCACGGTCCGCGCGTAGTCAAAATGCTTGTAGTTATTATTAAATTTGATCTCTTTCTGTTTTTCCCATTCTTCCACTGATACTGATCCGTCGTAGTATCCGCCCTGGTTGCCGAATTCGAATGTGGTCGTCAGATGCAGAGGCGGTATAACCGCACCATCTTCTTTATTCCGTGCATATCCGCTGTGGATTGCCTTGGTCGTGAATTTCATCGTATACCTCGAAGATAATAGAACACTAGATAGTGAAACCCTGTTTGCTCATCCACGCATCACTGAACACCTTGGTCAGATACCGGTTGCCGGAATCAGGGAAAAGCAGAACGACAGTTTTCTCGTGAATTGCATATTTCTCGACATATTTGATGTAGGCGAGCAAAGCCGAGGCGGACGAAGGTCCCACGAACAGGCCTTCTTCCCTCGCCAGGCGCCTCGCCATCTGCATGACCTCCTCGTCCCCTACCGGGAGGAGCTCGTCCACCTGCGACAGGTCAGCGACGCCAGGGATGAAGCTCTGCCCGATCCCATCGATCTGCGACACAACCCCCTCGGGGACGACAACCTGACCACTGGCAAGGTAGTTTAGGTACACTGAATCAGCCGGGTCAGGACCGATGACCATAATGTCCGGGTTCTTATCTTTTAAAAATCTACTGATCCCGGTGATGCTCCCGCCGGTTCCGGCGCCCACGACCATGATATCTATCTCACCGTCGGTCTGCTCCCAGATCTCCGGGCCGGTGGTCAGGAAATGGGTCTGCGGATTATCAGGATTGTTGTATTGATCGACATACCAGGCCCCCGGGATCTCCCTGGCCATCCGTGCCGCGACCTGCGTATAGTTCGCAGGGTCGTGGTGGTCGGCACTGGTCGGACAGATGATGACCTCAGCGCCAAGTGCCCGCAGGGTGTCGATGATCTCCTGGCTATTCTTGTCCGGCGAAGTGATGATGACGCGGTAGCCACGCGAACGAGCCGCCAGCACCACTCCGATGCCGGTATTCCCGGCGCCGGTCCCCTCGATCACGGTCCCGCCTGGGCGCAAGTCTCCGCGCTTTTCAGCCTGCTCAATCATGTACTTGCTGATGCGATCCTTGATGCTGCCGCCCGGATTGAAGTATTCGACCTTGGCGAGCACCAGATTATCCGGGTACGGATTGAGTTTTGATATTTTCACCAGCGGGGTATGCCCCACCAGGTCCATGACCGACTCTGCATACTGCATACCGACTCCCAGAAATAGATACAAAAAAGCGCCCCGACGCAATGTCGGGGCGCAAAAGACGCGGTTCCACCCAAAACCCTGAGCAGCCGAAGCTGGGACAGGGTACTCATCGGGCTATAACGGTGCCCCCGGCACGTCGTTCGAGAACGACCGTGCCACCGTCCGAGACTACTTGATTCGCCCCGGAATATGATCAGCGCACTTCTGGACCGCTCTTCACACAGGCTCGCATCACCGCCTGCTTTCTGGGGATCGAAACCGTCCCTTGCTGATCCACATAAAGATTACTGATTTACTCGGGATTTGTCAAATGCATGGAACCCTCTCTTTTCGAAGGAGAGGGCAGGCCGCCTTCCTAGGCGAGCTCCGCCAAAGGCGAGGTGAGTTAGGTCCCCATCTCCCAGCCGTTCAGGTACTTCTGCTGTTCAGGGGTCATGGTATCGATAGTGACATTCATGGTCGCAAGTTTCAACTTGGAAATGTGCTCGTCGATCTCGGTAGGGATATCGTAGACTTTATTCTCAAGGGTGCCCTTCTTCTGCACGAGCCACTCGCTCATGAGCGCCTGGTTGGCAAAGCTCATATCCATGACGCAGGCAGGATGGCCTTCGGCAGCCGAGATATTGACCAGGCGGCCGTCGGCCAGGATATTGATTACCCGGCCGTCGGGCAGGGTATAGGCTTCCACGAAGTCGCGGACGACCTGGTGTCCGGTCGCAGCCTTGCCAAGAGCGTCAAGGTCGATCTCGACATTGAAATGGCCGGAATTGCAGAGGATGGCACCGGACTTCATGACCTGCATGTGCTCGAGGCGGATGACATGGATGTCGCCGGTGGCGGTGATGAACAGGTCGCCGATGGGCGCAGCCTGATCCATAGGCATGACTTCAAAGCCGTCCATGGTCGCCTCGAGCGCCTTCAGCGGGTCAATCTCAGTAACGATCACCTTGGCTCCCATGCCGCGGGCCCGGGAGGCGATGCCGCGTCCGCACCAGCCATAGCCGCCGACCACCACATACTGTCCGGCGAAGAGGAAATTGGTGGCCCGCATGACACCGTCCAGGGTAGACTGACCGGTACCGTAGCGATTGTCGAAGAAGTGTTTGGTGGGGGTGTCGTTGATCGCCACAACGGGCAGGGTAAGTACTCCCTGTTTTTCCATGGCACGAAGACGGATAACACCGGTCGTGGTCTCCTCAAGTGAACCAATGATCCCGGCGGTCAGCTCCTTGCGCTTGGTCAGGATCATGGAGACCAGGTCAGCCCCGTCATCCATGGTCATCTGCGGCTGGTGATCGAGTGCAGCGTTCAGGTGACGGTAGTAGGTATCGTTATCCTCACCCTTGATGGCAAAAACCGGAATGCCATACTTCTGCACGAGCGCTGCCGCGGTGTCGTCCTGGGTAGACAGAGGGTTCGACGCACAGATCACGACATCAGCGCCACCGGCTTTCAAAGTCAAAAGCAAGTTGGCGGTCTCGGTCGTGACATGGAGGCAACAGGAAACTTTCAACCCTTTGAGCGGGAGTTCCCGTGCGAATCGCTCGCGGATGGACCGGAGCACCGGCATATCGCGCTCAGCCCAGGTGATACGTTTGACCCCCATGGGGGCCAGTGAGAGGTCTTTGACGTCGTAGTTCATTTCTCTAACTCCTGTGATGAATTTGGCAACGGAGAGACTATAGCGGATGATTAACTACCGGACAAGGGTTATCAAATGGAGTTCTATATTCCCTGCCCACAGAACTCCAAAGCATCGCTATAGGAAATATCCAGATACCCCGGCATGAGTTGCGAACAGCTGCCTGAGATCTGGGATCCCGGATAGTAGTAATAGTCCCCGGAATACCGATCCGACGCTGACAGGATCGCACGAAGCAGATCCTTCATATCCCGGTCGCTTTCCTCCCGGTACTGCTGTTCGAGGTATCCCTGAATGGTACTTTGTTCCTGGTCGCTCCTGTTCCAGTAGTTCTTCATGGAATACAGGGTCAGCGCGATATCCGCTTTCAGGAGACGGGACGAAGATGGATATTCATCGGCAAGCATTCCGGCCACTTCAGACGAACCGTTCTGCAGGTAAACCCGGTCCAGAGTAGTGGTGATCACATCCGCTTTTCTGACCCTTTCGAGGTGATTCCGGGCCGAAATCATCTCCAGATCGACCATGGAGGACAGAACAACCATTCCCAGGACGAATATGACCACCCCGACGAACTGTACTGCCGTTATCGAGGTTATAAGGTCTATCAGCGCTTTTTTCTGCCGGAGCATCCGCAGGACCAGGACGAACAGAGCAGCAGACATGCAGAAGATCACCGACACCGCAAACAGCGCGAAATACCGGTCAACCGTGAATCCGTAGGATTGTATGCGAAGAGACATGGCGTATAAAGCCACTGAGACCAGTATGGCTGCTTCAACAGAGAGGGTCACCACACATCTCCGAAGCCAGGTCTGGTCGCTGCCCTGGTGCTGACGGATCCAGCCGATGAGGAAGTACAGGACAGCCTGGATGATGACCACGATGCTGGTGAACAGCGACGCGGTGGTGCCGGTGTCGAGGATGAGGGAAAATTTGGAAGGGGCGAGGATGGCAAGGTAGACGACGAGAAAACCACCGATGACGAACGATAACACCAAGGCGATCTGGCTGAACAGGCCGGAGGTGTCCACCAGTGAAGACTGTTCGCTCAGTTCTCTTTTCTGGTCATACACCATGGCGAGTGCGATGAACCCGCAGGTCATGCTCGGGACCGACAATAGGAATGACATCACCTCCGTCGATGTCTGGACGTCGATCAAGGCGAGCAGCCCGATACCGAGCCCGCAGACGACGAGCCAGGGAACTGCCAGAGCAAATGCTGTGGCGGCGGTTTCTATGCATTTGCTGACAAATTTTTCAAACGCCTCAGGCAGCCGGCGTGGGTCCGTGGAGCGAAGGACAAAAGCCGTCGCGAACAGCATCAGCAGGCCGGAGATCGCCAAGGTCAGCTGCTGATAACTGGCGACACGTTCGCTGAACCGGAGCAGGAACTGCAGCAAACCGATGCTGACGAACAGGCTGAAGGCCACGAACGGTACGAAGAACTTTTTCACCGGTGGATCATGCATGACTACCAGCAGTGTCCACAGACCGGAGAACAGGATCCCCAGGAACGTGGCGCTGATCGTCCTCATATCCGCACCCGCCGTCCCGTACTGGAGATACCACCACAACGCCACGCTGAAAGCACCTCCGATGCCCGCGGCCAGGGCGATCATGGCCTTATCCTGCCGGATGAGTATTCTGCGGAAAAAGTTCATACCCGGCTTCTTCGGCTGTCCGCCCAAAGACGGATCTGCCGCCGGGGTCGGTTTTTCGACTCTCAACCGGTAGTACCAGTAGTTCAGGACATCTGATCCGGGGTCAGAAGCCCGCGCTGCAGCGATGGCTTCGGTGAACCAGACAAGCTGCTCTGCCGTTTTCAGAGAAGCAAAAAGTTCGCTGACGGCATTTTCGTACTGAGCGGCTGCACACACCCTTTCTTTGAGCTGTTCCTGGTCCATGACACACCTGCGCTAAATATCTAGCCATTGATCATCTACTGACACGCGCATACTACACCAAAACTGCCAGTCTGGTCTTGGGTATCGGGGATCAAAAGATTTGTATCACAATACAAAGACAACTGATCCCAGATGTGCTATATGATATGCAAATAAGCCTCGTCTGCTGCGACTTCAGGCAGTATTTACCTGGCTTTTCGTTCCCTCCACTTCTTATCGAAGGTCGATGTACAGTTAGTAAATTGACACAGGACTTTAAACGCTTTTCAGGTCTATTGTCCATAATCAGGAGGTATCAGTGAAAACGAACAAGAGTGGCATCGTGTGTACTATTCTCGGTTCTCTCATGGTCATGTTCGCGGTTGCGTTCCAGAATGAACTGGCATATGCACAAGGAAGCACTCCCTGGTGGGAAAAACCCGGAGCATATCTGTATTATAATGACACAAATGTAGGTATCGGAACCAATGTGCCAGGGACGAAACTACAGGTGAAAGAAAACGGAACAGGTTCAACCTGGTACGGAAGGATTTCGACGATCAATGACTCAATGAACCGTTCTGTTTTTCTCGGTACTTATCTCGGCAATTCCTCTGTCAGTGCTCATAATGCCACCTTGAATGCCTGGGCTCCTCTCTATGTAAACGCTGTTACAGCAACCAGCGGAAGTACTGTCGTTATGGCTGGTCCTGTCGGTATTGGGATGGATGCCCCATGGGCCAAACTTGATATTGTCGGAGCAGTAAATGGCAGAGGTCCGAATCTGAGAACTCGCGGAGATATCATGGTCGGCCAAACTGCTGGTTCCTCGATCTTTTTCGACGGCGCCTATAGTTATGCGTCTGGAAATTATATCCGCTCTCTTGGTACCAATATCCAGGGGTTCTTCACAACTGGCAAGGAAAGGTTAAGAATTACTCCAAACGGCAACATTGGTATCGGGACGCCAGCACCAAGCGATAAACTTACGGTCAACGGCAATATCGCCTGGGGTACGAATGGAAGTGTTCTGACCACAGCTGGCAATCTCGAGTTCAAGGGGAGCAACGGTGCGCTTACCTACATTGATGTCGCCAATACGCCAGAACCTAACGATTTCGATGGGCGGCTTCTCGTTACTCCCCAGCGATTCCTCGTGGTAAGCGATGGCAGAGATATCTGCATCGGTGCCATGGAAGTCTGCGGATACCTGGATCCCTAGCACTTTGTCTGTTTGGAACTATCAACCAATAACCTTGTGGAGTTGCTATGTCTCATATACCCAGATCCCGATGGAAAAAGCTGAGCATCCTGCTCTCCTGCACCATCCTGACCAGCCAGATCGTGCATCTGCAGTCATTCGCCAAGCCAGTGGATACAGCACCCATATCATCAGCCCTTACCCAGCCGGTCAGTGCGCCGGTAGAGCAGCCAGTCGAGACACCGAAAGAGACACCTGTAGAGAAGCTAAAAGAAAAGTCAATGCCAAAGGGGTTCCTCCGCGGATCGTATCTGTTCGAGGACGAAGCGAGAATAGCTCAACTCCTTGAACAAAAAGAATCTCCCCTATTGAATTACAAGGGCAAGTGGAAGTTTGGTGATCAGGTCACAGAGATCTCTGGATCAGAAGTGATCGCAATTATGTATAACCTCCCCCTGCCTAATCCTCGCAATACCAAAATAAAAGGGGGCGGCTATGATCCGATCCGGGTACAGGGCAATCCGGAAATATTCCTGACCTATCTGCAATGGAGATGGAATCTGCTGGATGCGCAAAAATTGACCTCTGAGCAGATAGATGAGATGGTCCAAATAAGCAAGGACGCCGAGCCTATCTTGTCAGAACAGCTAAAGTGGCTATCCTTGCATATTCACGACAAATATGTCGCAACTATGGGAAAGCACTTGGGTGAATTGGATTACGATGATCAGGAAGAATCCCGTCAGGTTCTCAGCGAAATATTAGCTGAATCATCGAGCGATCCTGATGCCCTCTCTGATTTCATGCTGGTATACTATCAATTCTCATTCCCCGTACCGCAACTCACGCTTGCTCTCGATGCAAACTGGTACCCGGCATTCATCAAACCAATCAACAGCACTGCATATCCTGTCACTGCTGTATTTGATCATGACACAATAGAAAATGACATGATCACACGCATGGATACTGTGCAATTAAGTGAACCCCAAAACATACAATGCACATTTGGATTCAATTGCTATGATGATCATGATGGTACTGACTATGCTGCTCCCCTGGACACTGATGTACACGCAGTGATGGATGGAACAGTAGATAGTGTGCGATACGACAATACAGGTGGTGATCAAGTCGGAAGGTATGTAACAATTTGCCATCCCAGTTCTGCGGACTGCCAATACAAATCGTCATACTGGCATCTGAACGAAGTCAGTACGAATCCGCGATCAAATGATTCTGAAAATCGATGGGCGAAAGATGATGTAATTTATCAAAATGAAGTTGTTGGGAAAGTTGGTAATTCGCATGGAACCAGCGGGGTAGATATTTCACCCCATTTACATTTAAGCGTGACTCAAGGTTCTACAAAAATCGATGCCTATGGCGATTTTGGATCAAATGGCTATCAACCTGTCTTTGCTTCATCGACAAATGTAGGCGAGCAGGATTCCGGATTCGATAAATTCCTCCTGACCAGCTGGTTTATCTCCACTGCCGGGCAAGGAAATCATTCGTATTATACATATACCGACCACTATGCCGATGGACAATACCGAAATATGGCATTATGGTGGGCTGATATCCCCTCCGCAGGGAGTTATGAGGTCAAAGCCTTTATACCAACCGGAGCAACCGCTCAAAGTGTGGAGTACAAAATACTACACAAAAATGGCGTATCTACTGTTACCAAAAATCAGAGCGCAAATACAAATCAGTGGATTTCCCTGGGTACTTATGAGTATGATGCTCATGGCAAGGCCGTCGTGCTCCTGCATGATTATGTCGGATCCAGCAGCCAGGCAGGGCAAACCGTGTATTTCGACTCTATCAAATGGGAGTCGTCCTCGTCCTGCATGCCGACATCAGACCCATGGTATGTCGATACCTCCTGCGAATTTACCGGTTCAACAACCGCTCCCGGCGATGTATTCGTTCGTAACGGAGCGACCCTCACCATCATGAATGGCGGGAATCTCAATATCAATTTTGACAATAGTA
>MNZT01000052.1 GCA_001873755.1 Candidatus Wirthbacteria bacterium CG2_30_54_11
GGCCGGGGCGTTCAGGGTGAAGTGATCGTTCGCAGCCGGGTTCACGGTAACTGCGGTCGAGGTCGCCGCGGTGAGCCCATCCACGCTGGCCGTCACTGTGATGGTGCCGGGTGCCGTTGCGACGGTATAGGTCAGATCGTCAAAGGTCGCGAGGCCGGCTGCTGCCGCCTGCGTTGTGATCCCGGTAGCGAAAGAGCCGGAACTGGGGGTCATGAGCACGCCATCGGTATCCGCGGTCTGGTTGCCATACTGGTCAGCGATCTGGACCGTGAAGCTGGTCCAGGTGGCCCCCGCGGTGACCGATGCGTCCGGTTGTGCCACGAACAGGAGTTTATTCTTCGTATCTGGGGTCACGGTGATAGTCTGATCATAGCCCGTGGAATTGATAGCACCGGCCACGACATGCACCGTGGCATCTTCCGCTTTGTAGAGCCTGAGGATGGACGTCCCGATACCGGCCGCGAACGTCACAGCTGTAACACTGCCAAAAGCGATATTGGCCGAGGCATTGTTGCGGGCAGTAGGGTGAAAGGCAGGGTCTGGAGAATCAATAGCTCCGGAAAAGGTCAGGGATTTCGCCCCCGTATACCCAGTCGCTACATTGTCATAGAGATCGTAAGCCGTGATGGTAGAAGTGTTCGTATCTCCCGAAATCATGGTCCCCGTGGCTGAGACGGTGAAATAGGTGGCCGTGGCCGGGTCGACCGTGATAGCGGCAGTGGTTCCGGTCTTCAGATTGCGCGTGATGGTGATAGTAGGGGTCTCAATGCTGCGGTAGAGGAGAATATTGGAAGTGGTAAAAAAACCATCGCCCGAGAGGTCGACATCCACCGTATAGCCAGCACCCAGCATGCTCGTGCCGTCATAACTCGGGTCGCTCGCACCGTCTGGAGCCTGAGTCGCGGTCGTGGTAAAGGTCACACTGTCGGTGCCGTCAAAGGCCAGACCGGCCTCGTCCTTGGCCGTGACGTTGCTGTAGATATCATGCGCAGTGATAATCGAGGTAAAAGGTGTACCCGCGACCTGAGTGCCGATGGCCGCCCAGTGGAAGTGGTCGAGGTTGGCAGGCTGTACCGTCACAGCTCCGGACGCACCGGTGGCGGTCAGGATGCCTGAGGTCGCATTGACTGTGATCGAGGTGGCGGTCGTGTAGGTGATATCGTCGAAGGTCGCCAGGCCGCTCGAAGCCGCCCGGGTCGTCGTACCGGTCGCGAACGAGCCGGCACTGGGGGCGATGACGACATTGTCCGTATCCGCGGTACGGTTGCCGTAGGCATCGGTGATCTCCACGGTGAAATTCGTCCAGGTGGCACCGGCTACGACCGGGGAAGCTGGTTCAGCGACCCAGAGAAGTTTTGCTTTGGTGTCGACAGAGACCGCGACATGCAGGTCGTACGAAAGGTCGCCGCTGGTATCAACGCCGACATTGGTGCCATTTGCGATATCGATAACGGCATTTTCAGCTTTATAGAAGGCGAGTGTCGAAGTAGCCACGCCGGCGGCGAACGTAACGACCGTGTTGGTGCCAAAATTGACAGGAAGAGCATCTTTGTCAGACGCAGTCGCAGCGGTCACGGGGGCAGCCGAAGGGTTCGCCCCGGAAAAGGTCAGGGTCTTGTCCCCGGTGTAATTGGTGTCGACGTTGCCGTACTGGTCGTACGCCGTGATGGTCACGACGTTAGTCCCTCCGGCAGTGGTCGCCGGGTCGCCAATGATCACGAGGTGGGTCGCAGCATCGGGCGTGACCGAAAGAGCATCAGTGGCATCATCAATACCGTCCGTGCCGTCCGGTGCGGCAGCGTCGGAAGCAGTGATGGTCCAGTCCCCGACCTTGTCATCGAAATAGTAGAACGTCTGAGTGCTCGACAGGTCATCAATATCTACAGACAAAACAACTCCACCACCTGAGGATGCCCGCAGTTCTTGGTTGCCGGTGGAGTCACTGAACAGATATACCGTCTGAGTACCAGAGGTCACCAGGTTACTGTAAAGGTCGTGACGGGTCACGGTATAGGTGTTTTCGGTACCGGCAACAGGGTCAGCCGGTGAGCTCAGATGGAAATGATCGACGCTCGAAACATTCACGGTGATGGCGGTCTGGGCGCCGGTTTCCGGACCAGTGGTCGAGGTCACCGTGACCGACTGTTCCCCTGAAGTGGTCAGGGTGACTTCATCAGTGAACGTATGCACTCCGTTGTCGCCGACGAGGAACGTGTAGTCAGCCGGCAGTACGGTTGAGAGACCTGCATCGGTAGAGGTGAAATGGATCTCGCCCACATAGTCGGTCTGGGTATTGCCAAAGGCATCAAGTGCGGTGACCATCGGAGAAACGGTCGTCCCGGCAGTAACCGGATCGGTAATGCCGGTCACCGTAAAAGAAGCCAACGCTCCGGGATTAACCGTAATAGCAGCGGAACTGGTCGTGATCGTAGCGATGGAATCAGCCGCCAGGGTGAGCTGAGGGGTTTCAGTCGCTTTGTACAGGATGACATTGTTGGCGGTCGTGGCTGTCCCTGAGGCCATGTTCAGCGTAAAGGTCGTGCTGGCTCCGCCGGTCAGAATGCTGATGTCATTATAGGTGGGATTCTGACCGCCCTGGGCGGCGGCACTGGAGGTGATGGTAAACGTTTCGCTGCCCAAAGCCGAACCGTCGGTCTGTTTGGTGGTCTGGTTGTTATTGGAATCATGCGCTGTGACGGTGAGGGTAAAACCAGTACCGGCCGTTTCGGTCCCGGCGTTCTGGGTTGCTATATCCCAATGGTCGAGATTGGCTGGGATGACAGTGATCGTCCCCGAATCGGTCGGGGTCAAAGCACCTGAAGTGGCTCTGATCGCGGCAGTACCCGCGAGATGTCCGGTGAACACGGCACTGGCGCCGCCCGCGACGAGATCTCCGTCTACCACGCCAGCTGACTTGGACGGCAGCGACCAGGCATCGGCTGCCACATTGGCGACAAAGTTATCATACTGGTCACGAGTGATCGCATACACGGTGAGCGAGGCGCCTGCGGCCAGGTCCTGCGCCCCGACCACGCTCCCGGCGCCGTTGGCCAGCGTCTCCACCAAAACCTTGGTCGCCGTGCCGGATGCAAAAACAACATCCTGCGTCGATCCTACTGAGTATCCCGTAACAGCGGAATCCGTCAAAGTCAAGTTCACCGTTTCGGCAGTCGTATCTGAAATATCCTTGGTCCCTACGCCATCAACGATATCCACGACACCTTCCCCTGTGGCTGACCCGTCTGAGTTGAGGGTCACATCCTTATCCTTGTCCAGTCCGGTAGTGATAATGTTGTCGTACTGGTCCTGTAATTGGACCGTCACGGTGACGGCAGCGTCAGTAGTGCCATCAGCGGGATTGATGATGACGAACTTATTGGCGGCGCCATGCAACACGGTGATATCACCTGAAAGCGTATCCGTCTGCGCTACGACCGCACCCACATCGGTCACGGCCTGGGCGGACCATGTGTAGGCGGTGCCCACTGTCTGTTCTACGCTGATCCCGCCCACCCGAACCGTAAAAGACCCCAGCGAGGTCTGACTGGTGGTGACGGGAATGGTCATGGTGGAGGCAGTATTGGCAAAACCGGTCCCGTCGATGCCGATCCCGGTTGTTCCAGCCGTGGTGCTGATCCAGCCGGAACCGTCGGCATCGAAATTCGTCGCTCCGCCGGTCATGGACACGACAATGGACATATCGGTGGTGAGGAGCACCCCACCGGTATTATCAATCGCTATGTTCCAGAACGTATTGGCCTCTCCGGCGACATCATCGGTGCCGGACGCGACCGGAGCCACGGTGACAGAGCCGAAGGCAGTGGCAGTCATGGTGATGTCCGTGCTTTCTTCGTCAGTCACGGCCAGACTATTGGCAGACTGCAGATGGATATCTTCCGCCAGGTTATATTCACAGCCGGCGAAGGTCGCGATACCGTTGGTCATGGTGACGGGATTGACCGTACAGGCAAGCGCGCCGCCCGCGGTCACCGCGCCGCCCGCAGCGGTCTCGACGCTGAGGGTCACTGTCGCGACGTCATTATCGACCGTATTGTGGTACTGGTCCTGCAGGGTCACGATGGGCTGCTGCACAAAAGTTTCCCCGGTATTGGCAGTACCGGATGGCTGCTGGGTAAAGTTGACGTGAGTCTCGGTGCCGGCTATTTCGGTCAGCGTACCGAAATTCGTTGCCCCATTGGTTCCGTTGATGCTGGCCGTCCCTGAATTCAGAATATTCCCGGACGCCAGAGGCGTACCTGCGGTAGGACGAACCCTGACCGGGGTCACTCCACCAATAATCAAAGTATGGCTTACCGTGGTAGACGATGCGCTCACGGTAACCGTCAGAACCGAAGAGGTAAATCCTGTTCTGGACGCTGCGAGTTCCGCGCCTCCGGTGATAGCGACATCCGGTGCGGATCCGATATCGTACTCAAATCCGGAAGGGACTGTGAGAATAATGGTTCCGGTACCGATCTCACCAAAAGCGGATTCAGCGATGGCGATCGCTCCCAGGCTGGTCCAGCCTCCGGTTCCAAAGGTATCAGCGGATATCGTCGTTCCCCCGGCTGCCGGGGTGAGCCCCACCGCCGCATACGCCTGCTCCAGCTGCCCCAGCTGCGGGAATAACAGACTGACCGGTACCCCCCACGCCCACTGCAGCATGCTCATCAATCCGATTACAGCCCAGAGTTTTTTTACCTTGGTAAACGGGAGGTGCAGCATTCCGGTCATGGTATCTCCTTGGAATAGATTGATTGACGGCGCAACCGCAAATAACTGAACACCCGTACATCTGACGGGTTTCAGCATATATATATGTATTGGTTCGGTTTTTTCATTAGGTATTGAGTCGGTAGGACACCGTAAAAGCGCTCCCACGGTACCATCATTCCAAAACGAGTACAAGACAACAAAACGCGTAAACAGAAATGATCAAAAAACGGATAGAAAATCGGGAATAGACGATGTACAATAAAAAAGCGCCTGCTTTAAACCAATTATGCTGGATACCTATGTTCCTCCACCTCGTCGCTGATTATGGCAAAAACGACCTCGCCTTCAACGAAGTGATCACCCACCTGAAACTCAGCCATCCCCATGTCGATGTCTTTCCTATCTCCGTACCCCCTTTTTCAACTATTGCCACGGGCTTCGTCATCGGGCAGCTGTCCCTGCAGGCTGCCGAAGGTATGGGCATCTATGCCAATACCGCCCCCCGGAAGGATGAACGACAGGCCAGACTCAGGAATGCCGGCGAATCCTTTGTCTATGCCCGTCTGAAGAACGGCGTCCCTATCATGGCCGTGAATTCCGGCTACAGTCTGTCCTTTGTCAAAAAAGAGATCGCCGCCCTGCACCGGGTAAAAATATCCAATGAAGGCTCCCAGTTCCGCTCCCGCGACAATTTTCCGGAACCGGTGATCAGCATCATGCGCGGCGAAGTGAACCATATCGGCGCTGCAGTCAACCCGGATACCATACCCGACCCTCCCGAAAAATGTGTGGTCTGGATCGACGGCTACGGCAATATCAAAACCTCCATCCGCCTCTCGTCCATCAAGTATAAACCGGGGGACGCGGTGAAGATCACCCTGAACACCACGACGCACCAGGCCACCTTTGCTCCGGGGACATTCGAAGTACACGAGGGGGAACTGGCTTTTGCCCCGGGCTCTTCCGGCGGCGACGACCGGTTCATGGAGCTGTTCCTGCGCGGCGGCAACGCGTACAAGGCATTCAATAAAGCTAGAGTGGGGCAGGAGATCGCGCATGAAAAATACATAAACGGTAAGAACGAATAAGGAAATTGCTCTTGGGCGAACCGAATTGGGTATTCATCATCCCTGTGCTCAATGAGTCATCGATCATCGGCAGATCGCTGCATATCCTCGACTCTGCGATCAGGCAGGGGAAATCGAAGTTCGGCGAGTGCACGATCGTGGTCGCGGATAACGGCTCCTCTGACGATACCGGAGCCCGGGTCACTGCCGTCATGGCAGAGCTGCAGACTCCGGTCGTCTATCAGCACATTCCTGACCGTGGACGGGGCATCGCTATCCGTCTCGTGCTCGAACGGGTCCGTGCCCGGAATTATTGCTATCTCGATGCCGATCTCCCCCTGGAACTGACCGCTCTGCCCGGACTGCTGGAACCGATCCAGGAAGGCCGTGCTGATATCACCGTTCTTTCCCGCCGGGGACAACGACCCTTTTTCAGACGGATCCTGACCGGACTGATGAAAAAAATCAATTCCACTCTCCTGCACCTGGATTTCGACGACTGCCAGAGCGGGGTCAAAGCTTTCAGCTCCCGGGCAGCAGAATTGATGAAACAATGCCGGGAGCCGGGCTATTTTCTGGATACCGAATTCCTCTCACTCGCACAGTCTCAAAATCTCCGCATTCACCAAGAACCCACCCCCTGGATCGAGCGACGGTACCCCGAACGGCAAAGCAAAGTCAGACCTGTCAAAGACAGCCTTCAAGCCCTGTCAGCTCAAAAAAGGATCTTCTGCCGTCAGTATCCCCAGGCTGTCGGAGCGATCAAGCATCTGTTCGGACTGGTGGCACTTCTCGCCGTATCGTATACTGTCTTCACTCTCTTCTGGCTTACCTTCCCGGCACCCGTCCACAGACTGGAAACGATCTCTATTCTCTTTTGTGTTTTCCATTGGCTTGCGTATCTGGTGCTGGTCCACGGCCTGATACGATCTACCGCCATACCGGCCAGACTCCTGACCACGATCATCATGCTGCTGGCTGCCGCCGTGTATCTCGTCCTTGCCCTGCAGCCACCCAGTCTGTCCCAGGATCTGTACTGGAATCTGCTGCTCGGCAAAGGATCTGCCATCTATCACCTGTCACCCTATGTCACCACGCCCAATGATCTTACGTTCGACTCTTGGTCTGCCAATGTAACCACCTGGCGTGACCTGTCCATGACCCATGGTCCTCTATGGGCAGCATTCCTTCATTTAGTGGTTTCACTGGTACCGACCAGTCAGATCCAGGCGATCATTCTAGTCAAGCTGCTATTTGGCGGCCTCCTTCTGTTTTGCCTGCACCTCTGGCGCAGCCTCATGAAAAATCACCTCAGCGAAAAAGCACTTCCCCTGCTGCTGGGGCTGCTTGCTTTCAATCCCCTGGTCCTCCAGCACATCCCCGTCGATGGTCACAATGACATTCTGGTCATGCTCGGGATACTGATCAGCTACTATTTTCTACAACAGAAAAAATATGCCCTGTGCCTGATCTCTCTGATCCTGGCCGGAGGGGTGAAATATGCACCCTGGCTGCTCCTGCCGATCCCGATCGTGGAGCTGTGGCGCTCCCCGGGGACCTGGAAAGCAAAAAGTCGAACCCTGTTTCTCACTGTTCTCGGCAGCGTCCTGTTGCTCGCCGCCATGTACTGGCCATACGGGATATCCGCTCTGCAGCCGCCCGGTCTCGTCGAGGAGCTCACCAAACGCCTAGACCTCCTGGCCACCCTGCCCGGGGCCCTGATTCTGCTGGCGCTCTTTCGACTGACCGTCGCCCAGCTCCATCTGGTCGGTCTGCTGCTTTTTACCGGCGCCCTGGGGTATTTCATCTACCGCCGGAAAACAATCCTGGCTTATACGGTTCCATTTCTGGTCCTGTTTTTCTGGGGCACCAGCTGGTTCATGCCCTGGTACATCCTCTGGGTGTATCTCTTCCTTCCCTTCCTGGTTTCCCTCCCGGGATTTCTCGTGCTCACCCTGCTGATCTATTTTTCTTCGGTCGGCTTCCACGGCCTGTTTCTTCTGACTCTCCTGCTTTTTTTATCGACCGTGTGGGTCTTACTGTCAACCGCGTGGGGCAAGAAAAAAAGTATATGCTGCGCACCGGATGGTTGAAATCTCTGTGGTATCATCTCCTCCATCCGCCCCTGATATCTTAGCTCAGGTCTTTCTTCTTTTCCTCAAATTCTTTCCGGTCGATCTCTCCTTTGGCATACCGTTCCCGCAGTATATCCAGCGGGTCTGACCGCATATCGCCATGACCCATGCAGTGATGACCCATCCCGTGCGGACGGCGAAGCATGGAGATGATCATATACACGACCAGCACCCAGAACACCATCATGAAAAACCCACCGATCATTCCCGTCCATCCCAACGTCGTGCCACCTTCCACACCCCGATACAATGCGTAATGCATTCGTGATCCTCGTATAGTGATAAGTTGCGATCCACGCAACAAGTAAACCATAGATTTGTGAATAAACAATGGAGTCAGAACGGACTTGACATAGCCATGTACTATGTATAACATAGTACATGGCTATATACTTTATGGCGTTCCAAATGAATAAACTGTTTACTCACCGTCTCTACTTCCTGTTCGACCTCGCTTTGCTGACTTTTTTCGCCAGTCTGTACAACACCCCGGTTTTTTCTTTCCAGCACTATGAGATCCGGCTCGTCTTGTACGGCGTCGGGTTGTGTTATCTGGCCTTCGTAGGTTCTCAGTCCTCACTGACCAGGACACAGCTCGGACTGTCGACCTCCGGTACCCGCAGGGCGATCAAGGATATGGCCGTCCCCGGCGGGGCTCTCATCCTGGCGATCCTTTTGAGCCGCTGGCTCCGGCCGGAGTGGTTCCGACTCGGGATCTCCAATACCTGGTCCTCCATCCCGGTACGCCTCTTTACCTACGCCCTGTTCTCGGTACCCATGCAGGAGTTGGCCTTCCGCGGCTACGTCATATCCCGGCTCGAACAATTCACGATGCGTCCCGGCATCATCATCACGGCCTCGGCGCTCATTTTCAGCTTCATCCACTGGCCTTTCGGCAGTCTCATGATGTCAGCCGGCACATTTGTCCTGGGGATCGTTTTTGCCCGTAATTTTCTCCGTCACCGCGACCTCATCACGGTCATGACCGCCCACTGGGTCATCGGCGCCGTGCTGCTGCTCTGCATGATCTAAATACGAGGTGTGCACATGACCAATCCTGACGAAACCACCCAGTTCAAAAAAGGCCTCCTGGAACTGGCCGTACTGAAACTCGTGGCCCAAAAACCGCTCTACGGCTACGACATCATCACCCAGCTGGAAAAAGCGGGTCTCCCGGTCGTGCAGGGGACGCTCTATCCGCTCCTCACCCGCCTGCGAAAAGACGAACTCGTGTCGTACTCCTGGGAGGAATCCCCGAAAGGACCCCCGAGAAAATACTATGAGATCACCCCCAAAGGGCAGCAATACCTGGACTCCCAGGTCCTGGAGTGGCAGAAGATCCAGAAAAGCATGAATATACTGTTTCAATCCTAGCAAGGACCAAACCATGACCGAGCAGAATTTCGATGCCGCCTTTGCCGAGATGAGCCTGACCCGCGAAGCGCGCAAGGTACTGAACGACTACCTCAAACGACTGGAGACTGAGACCGCCTCTCTGAAAAAAGAGGAGCGGGACGAACTGGTGCGCGATATCCAGGAGCACCTGTACAACGCACTGGAGGCAAAGCTGAAAAAGAGCCGGTCCAAAAAGGACACGCTCGATGCCCAGATCGTCATGGAAGTACTCTCCGCCCTGGGGGAACCGACCGACTATCTGGAGTCTGCGCAAACCGCGGAGGGGATCAAAGGCAGTGCTCCGGTCCGACGGATCCGCCGTGCCCGCGAAGGACGCATATTCGGCGGGGTAGCCATGGGTATGGCCAATTATTTCCGCATCGACGTGGTCATCGTACGGGTCATCATGATCGGGCTCGTCCTGACCGGTATCTCCGCCATCATCTACCCCGTCCTCTGGCTCGTCATCCCGGAAGAGACCGAAGGTGAAGCCGCTGTCTCCTCGACCACGCCTGAACCGACCGCCAAAAGACCCCGCTGGGTGCGGGGACTGATCAAGCTGGGCTGGAAGCTCCTCCTGGTGTTCGTAGCGCTCTGCTTTTACCTGCCGGTGCTCGCCGTCCTTTTGGGCCTGACACTCTCCTTCTTTGCCATACCGCTGGCCTGGCTTTTCCACCCCTCCAACTTCTGGGGCTTCAATACACTCGCCCTCCTGGGCTACCTCCTGCCGATCGTCTCGGTCTGTCTGGGCGCCATCTTCCTGACCCTCTTGCTCCTGTTCCTCAATTTCATCTACCGGGTGCACTTCAAACGGTCCCTGCTGCGGGGTAACTCTCTGAAATATCTGGGAGGCGCGTCTCTCATCGCGATCTGTCTGGTCATCCTCTCCTCGGCCTATACCCTGGCCGGCAACTGGAGTCGCGGTTCCATCACCGAGACCCGTGTATTCCCTGCCGGGCAGGCGCTCGATATCGAGATCGTAAGTGAAGTCATCGCCGGCGACATCACCGTCACCGGCAGTGACACCGTGGAAGAAATAACCCTTACCGAAACCCGTAAAGCCAGGGGGTATTCCATCGACAATGCCCGCCGCAACGCCGGCTCTATCTCAACCACGCCATCCATGGACGGGGACAAGCTCACGCTTGCGACCTCCACCTCGAACACCTGGGTCAATCACAATGCCACGGTCGAATACCGCCTGCTGGTACCGAGCACCATGTCCCTCTCACTTCACAACCCTATCGGCCGCACGATCATCGAAGATATCGATGCCTCGACCATAACCGTAGACAATGAGATAGGTTCGCTGGAGGTAAAAGACAGCTGGGCAGATCAAGCGGACTTCCGGAACAACATGGGGATGATCGAGATCTCCAGATTTGCTCCCCCGGCCCTGCTGCTGCCGCTTTCAAGTACCATGGAACAGCTGACCGATGATATCGAACCGCCCCGGCCCACAGCACCTCTGACCTTCTTCACCATCTCCAACAATCTAGGGGCTATTCGGCTCGAAGCGGTCACGACTGACAGCGCCGTCATCTCCGGGGATATGGGCAGCCTCGAGATCGATACCTGTTCGTTCCGCGGAAACATTTCGAACAACATGGGTTCCATCTCGATCAGCGACCACACCGGCGCTCTGTCCATCAGCAATTCCATGGGTGCGGTAGACGCCTCCTTCCTCGCCCTGTACGACGGTGAGGAATACAAAGTAGATTCCAGCATGGGAAGTGTGGTCCTCGACCTCCCTCCCGGTCTGGACCCGGTCTTCGACATCTCCAGTAATTTCGGCAGTGTTGATAGAAAATACCGCACCCAGCTCGGTGGACCCAGACCTCACTTCACCATCACCTCGGATATGGGGTCGGTAGAGATCAGGTAAGGGTCGACTGCACAGCCGGCGCGAACCGCGAAAAAGCACCTGCATAAACGGGTGCTTTTTCTGACGCTGCCACCGTTCCTTTGACTCTCGCCAGCTCCCTGACGAAATTGACAAAGAACTGCCGGCCTGGTCTGATCCAGGTATTTAGCGGCAAGTCCCGCTGATGTGCGACATCCTGATAATAGTGCTCCGGTTCGTAGTCGAGCGGCACTTCTCTGATCTGATCGCGCAGCCACTCCCGGTCGAGCGTCGCTGCTCCATATTCGAAATGACCGAGATTGAACAGTTCCCGGCCGCTTCGGCTGGCGAATATTGAGGTTCCCAGCACCTGCCCTTCCAGTGCCCGCAAGGTCTCCTCTGAAGTGAACAGAGGTACCAGGTCGCCGGATGAAAACAACGGCTGCAGTTTCTCTTCTCTCAGATACGCATGCCGGCTCTGACAGAGCGTGATCTCGGCATCGATCCCATCCGTGAAGACAGACGAGACATCGACCGCCTTTTGCAGCGGATAGACGCCTGCGATCTTCCGGGGAAAACAGTTCTCCTTGGTCAGTCCATAGAAATGGTACGCCGCCGCCAGTGCCGCCCAGCCGATATGGACCGTGCAGGCAACATGCTGCCGGGTATAGTCCATGATGTCCGCAAGCTCTGCCCAGTAATCGACCGCTTCGAACGCAAGGTGCTCAAGCGGAGCTCCGGTGACGATCAGTCCGTCCAGATCAGTCCCGGCTTCCCAAAAAGACCGATACCGGCTGTTCACATACGCCGTATCGGTATGCCGACCAGACGGCCGGTGCGTCTCGACCGTGAGCCAAGTGATCTCGATGGCATGACTTACGCTGGGCAGGATCCCGAGGAGCTCTGTTTCGGTCTGCCACGTATCGGGCATGAGGTTCAGGACTCCGAGACGAAGCGGGTAGGTCAAATGGGCGGTAGCCATGTCTTTTCCTTTCCTGATAAATAAAAAACCCACCTCGGAGGGAGATGGGTAGAGACAACACACAGACCACTCCGTCCGCTCAGATACGCAGGTGCATCATGGGCATCATCATGAAACGGCAGGAGGAAGAGCCAGGGGACAGCATGGTCAATTCCGGAAATAAGAAATAAAAAAACCCGCCTGCTGTGGTCAGAGGCGGGTTTCGTGTATCAGCGAAAACGGTCTACCTCCGACCATGCCAAACCATATCCATCATCATGGACATCATCAGGCGGACGGCGGCAGAGGTACGGATCATGAGTGGCACCGATTGAAGTAACTACCTATATTCTAAAGGGATACCGATTGATTGTCTATACGCTCTTCTCTCATTGCCCCCTGCCCGTGATCAATGGTTAGTTTTCCGTCTCTCATCTCTGCCACCCTGCCTGCATACTGTTTCACATACTCCGAATGCGTGATCATGATGATGGTCTGACCATTCTCATTGAGCTTTTTCAAAAGCTGCATGATCTCCTCGCCCGACTTGCTGTCGAGATTCCCGGTCGGCTCGTCGGCGAGAAGAATCCGGGGCTTGTTGATCAGGGCCCTGACGAGTGAGACTCGCTGCTGCTCGCCGCCGGAAAGCAGACTGGGTAAATGGTTGATACGGGACTCCAGTCCGACCTGCGAGAGGAGCTCTTTGACCTGAGCTCTGTTCTCGCGGGTCCGCTTCACGAGCGCCGCCTCCACGTTCTGCGAAGCGGTCAGGGTCGGGATGAGATTGAAGTTCTGGAACACGAACCCAAGCATGGCCGAACGAAGCTTCGCCAACTTGCTGTCGCTCTGGCGGGTAATGTCTTTCCCGTCCATAATGATCTCGCCGGAGGTCGGTCTGTCCAGAGCGCCCAGCAACTGGAGCATCGTGCTCTTGCCCGACCCGGACGGCCCTATGATCGCCCAGAAGTCGCCCTCGTTCACGGTGAAACTGACATCGTTGACCGCCTTGATCGTCGTGGTTCCTTGTTTGAATGTCTTCAGCAGATGGCTGATCTCGATAAGTGCCATGATCGTCCTTTATTCTAAATTACGTAATGCTTCCTGAGGACGCATCCGGGAGGCTTTCAGGGAGGCGAGCAGTCCGGCGAAAAGAGAGCCCACAATGGCGACCAGGGACCCGGTCATCAGAGTGGCGAAGGCATACTTCACATTGAGCACTACGGTAGTCGTGACCTCGGTGGATGCAGTTTCGGTAGCCGCACCACCCGGGCCTCTGCCCATGAATCGCCCGACCATACTGCCAAACGAGGAATTCAAAGACGCCACATCCGCGTTCAAGGTGATATTGGCATGATTGATACCATAAATAGCCAGCATGGACAGCCCGATCCCGGCAGCGGCACCCAGAATGCCAAGTACCAGATTTTCCATGAGGATCTGACGGACGATCTGAAAGTTGCTCCAGCCGAAGGCCTTCAGAGTGCCGATCTCGCGGACACGCTTGTTGACCGAGAGAATAGTAAGAAGGCTGACGATGACAAAGGCTGCGATGAGTACGATGAGGCTGATCACTCCGACGAACTTGTTCATGAGATTGGTGACGGAGGTCAGTGAACCGGACACCTGCTTGGCCGTATCGGCTGCCGACGTGACCGTAGCCCCGGTGAACAGTGACGTGAGAGAAGTCGTGCTGGCTTCAACATTGGCCGCGTCGGTGGATTTCACCAGAATGAGATTGACCCGGTCGGTCTTGCCGGCAAGCTCCTGAAGCAGAGAAAGCGGAATATACACATCAGCCGTATTGGTATAGAGCTTGGGCTCAACGATACCAACGATAGTGAACACCCGACTGTTGACCGTGACCGTTCCCCCGACGACCAGACTTTGTTTCTGGGCATACGACTGACTGATGATGGCTTCATCCGTGTACGTCGTGATCGTCACGATGGTCGGCTCGGCCGTCACCACCGCAGCATCAGCGGATACCGTATCTGACTCTGTCGCAGTCGTTTCGTCAGTCGTTTCAGAGACCGACGCTGCACTCTCATCGGCAGAGGCTTCAGGCTCAACTGTCGTCACAGTCACAGTCGGAGCACTGAAATAGTTGCCTTCAATGATCTGGTCGGGCAGGATCAATCCGATATCGGTCTTGGACGGATCCGCTCCGGCAATGGTATAGGAAGATGTTTGTATATCGGTCGGAGGGATATCGACATTCTGGGTAATATCCTCTTCCGGCACCACATATTCCGAGGTCACTGTCCTGGAAGGTCTGGTGGCGGACGTACCGGTAGAAAATTCTCCGAGAGGACCTCCTCTGCCGCCGGTCGCCGCCCTGTATGCTTCCATTGCGGCAATATCTGCATCAGAGAATTCTATGTCCTGGCTCATCTGGATCCGCTGACCCCCGATCCGGAAGGTCGCCGTGATGGTCGGTATCGTCCCTTCCTGATGGGTCACGCTCATGATGAGCCCGGTCGAAAAATCGGCCACGAGAGCCGGGTCCATCTTGTCAGCCTCACTGGTCAAGAACGTCAGATTGCCGCCGGCAGCGAACGTATCATTACTGAAGGGATCACCGGCCGCTCCCAGCGTGGAAAGATCGGTCATAATTCGATTGTCGGCGATCATTTCCTGCCGGGTCGCCTCATCCACCTGCTGCAGATTATCAACACTGACTGTCCGGGTCACGAGCATGTCAGTCCCGACATTAGCCAGAGGGTTCAGTACCTCCTCCTGGGAAGCCTGCAGACTGCTGGATACGGAAATGATGGAAATGATGATGGCGCTCGCGATGGCAAGCCCGAGTGTGATGGTAATCGTCTTGCCCAGTCTCCTCGTGAGCTCGGCCTTCAGATAGCTGAGATAGAACATGTGCCCCCGGTCCATAAAGAAATAAACTCAGCACCATCAACCACAGTCAGTATGGCAGAGGATTGTGGATGATTCGTGGAGGGGGAAGAAAATGGCCCACGATTTTTGCTTCGTTGATCCCGTGATCTTTTGATTATTTGCTCAGGTAAGGTAGGTATACAGCAGCTCACCCGGACGGCTGGAAGACAGGATTTTGGTTTTCAAGGCTTCGAAAGCTTTCGGGTCATCCTTCAAGGTCTCGAACTCCTCGATGATGCGGTCGGCGAGATCGTTGATCCTTTTGTGGCTCTTCTGCCAGTCTGCCCACAGACCGTCGACCGTGATGGTCCTGCGGATAGAGGCAAAACTCTTCTTGATATACTCTGCATTTTCCGGCAGAAGATCTCTGGTATCGGTCTTCTTCTCGATAACTTTGGCGATGGAGTCAAAATATTTCATGGCCTCTTTGGTCGACTTCCCCTTTTCGATCTTCTTTTCCAGGTAGTTGCGTACTGCCCAGAGAAAGAACACCACGACCTCATGCCAGTTGCCGGAAAGCGCCAGGTCCTTTTTACTCTGGTCATTATCTGCGACCAGGGTGATGAGCTGGGCAAATTTCTGGGGGTCCTGGATGATGCTGTCCACCCAGGTGCCGGGCACCTTGCTTTCTTTGCCGTCAAAATTGTGCAGAAAATCAACCATGAGCTCCATATTGGCCTGGTCGAGTCCAACCTCTCCTTCTTTCAGCACATCCTTGCCTGAGACGACCCGCTCTTCCTGTCCGACCTTGCGGTATTCGGCGAACTGGATGGAGAGACAGGGAAAGGCAAGCGCCATGGCTTCCTGGACCGCAACCTCGACATCATCTATCCTCTCCAGCGTGACCGTGAGAAAAAGAAAGAACTTCTTCACTTCGTCGAGTGAGAGTCCTTTTTTGACCTGAATGCTGCCTATTTTCAGCCGCAGGATGTTCTCCAGCAGCTTCTGCAGCACGATCGACTTAGGGACGAATTTCACCCCGTTCACGTAGAGCGACCCCTTGATCTCCTCGATGGTGAGAGATTCGTGGGTGGTGAGAAATACGGTCAACTGGTCGAACCACTCTTTGATCTTGGACTCGATGAGCGGATGGTCGATACTGTCCGGCTTGCGGTAGTAGTGCGCCATGTTGAGGGTCAGACTGAGCTGCCAGAGGATCGAGCGAAAGACCTCCTGCTCGGCTATTTTTTCCCTGGAGGGGTAAGTGTCCATACCAATGTATTCCGTGGGTGAAAAATCTCGGCACGATCATTGTGAGGTCAGGACCTCCCGGGACAAAGTACCATCATAGTACAGCTGACCGTCGGTGAAGTATGCTTCATCGGCATGAAAGCCGGTGATAGAACCCAGGCGGCGGTTGATATAGCTGATGATCCATTCCCGTTTGTTGTCATATTTCCCCAGCTCGTCAGCGATACTGTCCGCATAGGCTGCCTGAAAGATCCCCTCCGGTACGAGCGAGAGGAACATGCTGACCGGCATGGACATGCGGCCGATCTGGAACGCCTGAGGTTCAAAGATCGCCACCTGGTTGTCCTTCAGGGAGGCTTTCATTTTGACATAGAATACCGGGTCCGGAGGAAGTAGATCGATCGCCCGACTGGACACCGCAGACGGGAAGTCGATGACCGTCGCGAATCCTTTCAGCTTGGCCTTGTCTATCTTGCCTGAGATCTCACCGGAGCCGTCCGCATTGAATCGGACCTGCACATCTTGGAACGGATAATATTTGGAATTCTTGTTGTTCAGGGAGGCGGTGATCTCTGACGACGTGAACTCTTGTTTGACCTCCCGGGTTCCCTTGTAGATCACGCTCTGCTCGGGCGGTGTGTCAGACGGGAGAGCTCCGAATTGATAGTCTACCCCGCTCTTTTGATGTACTGATGCCAGGTCCTCCTGGGTCCAGGTGACCCCGAGATCCCGGGGTTTGTTGGCGCCCAGGAGTGCGGACAGCCCCGGGATATACCCGAGATACCCAAGCACCAGCACGATACCCAGCACGACCAGGCCCAGGAATGCAGCGATGATCTTCACGATCTTTTTCTTCATGACGACCCCACTTACCAATAATTAAATACGGAACTTCGGCGCTATACTACCAAATTTTGCCACCTGACGCATCTGCCGGCTGGCTGTCAAAAAAACTCGGGCACTTACGTGCCCGAGTCGCCGGGTGTTAACGAGATCCTGATACGCCGTTCAGGCAGTCGAAGCAGCGGTGAGCTTCAGCCGGCTGGCCAGAAAAATGAGGTTCCCTGCCACCAAAGCCATCTCCGGAGAGGAGGCTATACCGAATATGTGCACCTGCGGGATGAACAGCAGGCCGACCACGATGCCGTAGATGATCTGTGCTCTCCTGCGAGCGGGAGCATTTTTGGGGTCGGTGAGCATGACAAATCCGAGGAAGAACAACGGGGAATGGAAGGCGAGATCAGAGAAAAAAGCCGAAAGGCTCATGCCCTGCAGCAGATAGGAAAGCATGATCCCTCCGGTCGAGGTGAGGAAAAAAGCGGTCACCATATCCTCCCGGCGAAATTTCCGGGCGATGAGGATGCCGCCGGCGATGACGAGCGGCACCATGGGACCGACTCCCACCCACCAGACCGCGGTTCGCGTACCGATGAAAGAAGCGATGACCGCCGCCAGCGCGACCGGGTTGAAGATATGACGTTTTCCCAGGGTCAGGATGTACTTGGAAGCCATGGCGAGGATCGAGAGGACGACCAGGAACGAATACTCTCCGAAGCTCACCGCCGGCGGTGCGATCAAGGCGATGATGAGCGCGGCGATGGTGACCGCATCACGGTTCGAGCGGGCACCGGTCACGCTCACGCCGATCGCGTTCGCGATGAAACAGGAAACCAGGACGACCGCCATCGAGGACAGGATCGAAAACCCGCTGTACCCCATCCGGCCGGTCCATCCCAGCAGTACCGCGAGGATGCACAGATTCTCCAGGTAATAGAGGGTCAGTCTGTACAGCGGAATCTTTTTGATCAGGCGGTCGATCAGGTCAGTCATGGTCCACCACAAAGGCAGGGAAATTACTCGTCCAGGTCGCGATGCCGTCACGGTCGATCATGTACCCAGCCATGGCTGGTCGCTTTTCCAGAAAATCGAGTCCGGCCCGGCCCATGGCAAAACATGCGGTCGCGAAACGGTCGGCATGGAACACATTGGGCGCGATAACCGTCAGACTCACGATATCGCCGAGGGTCTCCCCTGCCACCGGATCTGCGATATGATCACCCCTCAAATAGGAACCTGAGGTCGCGACCCCCAGATCGCCCGGCTGCAGTACTTTGACGATCTGACCTGGGTGAAACGGATCACGGATGCCGATGGTCCAGGGTTTGCCTTCCGCATTGAAACCAAAAGACTGGAAGTCGCCGCCGGCCTCCACAGAAAAATTTTCGTATCCGACCTCCAGCAGCATGTGCGCCGCCCGGAAGATCGCCCAGCCCTTGACCAGGCCGGTAGGGTCAAAAATCCCATCCCGGTCGGCAAAAAAGAACCCGTCTGTCTCCTGACTGGTCCGCTGGCACCAGGTCGTAATTTTTTTGAAGTCGTCACTCCATTCATCTTCTTTCAGTTTGCCGGCATTGAACCGGGAGACCATGCTCGTGTCCCGAAACGGGCTGAACTGCTCATCAATCGACATGAAATAGGCAAAAAGCTGCTCAATATCATATTCCCGGGCCTCCGGGTCGCAGATCTCCACCGTGATGGGTATATCCATGAGAATTCGCGTTTGTTTCATAGGTGTCCCTTTTAATATTGATTAACTGCCTGACTGTACCAGGCGAGGACGAGGATCAGCGAGGTGACCGCTTTTTTTTCATATGCCGTATCCGTTTTGAGATCTTTTGGCCGGAAAGGCAACTGTACGGGTATATTCCAGCATGGATTTATGGATAGCGTATGAAGATGCCTGTACCCATGCTCCACATGTACGCTATGGTAGTATACACGAGAACGGTTTTTCTGACTTCCACGGAGAAGGTCGCATGATCGAAACGCTGGACCGCCCGGCAAAAAACCAAATGAGGACGAAGCCGTAGCGGGTTGAAAATGACATAGTAACTGTTAACGTGCAAAGGGGGCGATCTGATGATCGCCCCCTCCTGGTGTACGGACGACCCGGTCAGGCAGCGCTGGCTTCCACGACCTTCACTTCCGGGGCAGGACCCGCATGGTCCTCTTTCAGATGTTTGATGAGACCGGAGAGCATCTTTGCTATATCAGTGCAGGTCTCGTAGAGCGCGGTCCGCTGCTCGACACTGATACATCTGAGGTCCTCGGCCACATAGAGCGTGGACTTGTACTCGCCGCAGTAGCCGCGGGCGATGTACAGGAACCGGTCAAATTCATGCGAACCTTTGCGTTCGTAGCCTTTAGCGATATTGTTCAGGATAGTGAGCGAGTCCCTCTGGAGCTGGTCGCGGATACGGTCATCGACACAGGATACCAGCACAGTCGCCGTAGCGACGGTCAATTCCCTTGCTTTCTGCCAGACCTTCAGATCTTCGAACTGTGGATACGACATGGATTCTCCTTTGACACTGGATAAATAAACTGACTGAACAGTTACTTTCTCTTATGTACGTTCGGTTTTTTTCATGTGGGGTGTGCCGGTGATGTCTTCCCTCTCTTAGATCATGAATACTGCGTAATTTACTCATGGTATAACAGAACTGATTTCAGATGTCTTTGTACTGTAATACAAATCTTTTTTAAATCAGTGGCCAGCCGCCCTCTGGGGCGACCGACTCAGCGAAGTCCGCCCCGGCCCAAAATCTGGACCAGGCCAAGGAGGCCGCAACGCTCCTGCTCACCCGCTATTAGTCTTTCTTGTTGCTGTTGGAACAAAAAAACACCGCTCTGATCAGGGCGGTGTTTTTGGTGATAAAGTCTTTGGTTATGCCTTCTTCTCTTTCTTGGCTTTTCTCTTCTCTTTCAGAGTCTTCTGCGGTTTTTTCTTTGCATCTTTTTTGGGCGTGCTTTTTTCTTTCACGTCTGCTCCTTTTGTAGGTTGATTTTCCGCACGAGTGCACTATACTGCCAATTGAACAAGAAATAAACACCCTTTGCCACGACCCGGTTTTTTGGTATGCTTTACCAGTCATCCTTGCAGGCTGCCCGCCTCGAGGACACGCGTTCCTCAGAAGGAACTCCTGAAGTGCTGGGAGATCGTCCAATGGTAGGACAGCAGACTCTGAATCTGTTTATCGGGGTTCGAATCCCTGTCTCCCAACCATTCGACTCGCACAAGCTCGCTCATGGCTGTGGCCGGTTGACTAGATGTCAGTGCGAATCGAATGCCCTGAGCGAACCCTGAGTGAGGTCATCCGAATCGAAGGGAGAGTCGAAGGACTCATATACCCGCGTAGAGCGGGTTTTTTGTTGTCTAACGTGGTTATTCGGTCAAGACGCGTTCCCCGTCCGGGATAGTGCCGTCGAACTTCATCTGCCCGGCATTGAAGCTGACCGACTTGACGGTGAAAGCCGGAACATCACGCATGATCCTCGTGGTCAAGATCTCCGCGAGTCCCGATACATCGAACTGTCCCAGCGGTACCGCGAGGCGGCCTATCTCCAGTTTCTGTATCGTGTACGCGGGCTGATTGTCGGTGATCGTGGCGTTCGCCTTTAAATACACCGGCGGATCGGTCATTACGAGGTTGAGCGCTGATTTTGCTTTGTCCACATCGCCGGATGCATAACCCATGGCTTCGGCAAATCCGTTGATGCGGCCCATGTCCAGTTTGGCCGAAAATTAGAGACTGCCGTCGTCTTTGATCCTGAGCTGAGGCGAAGAGATCGGCATATACTTCCATTCCGCAGCCGCCAGCCGGGCGGTGAGTTCTTCCTGGGTAAAACTCTTATTGACTGCGGTCTTTTTGTCCGTGAACACAAGGGTCTTGCCATCAGAAGCAGGCTCGGTCATCGTCTGAAAAGTACCGCCGATCTTCTGGTCAAAACTAGCCTTGTCCTGCGCGGTATAGGTGACCCCGAGATCCCGCGGCTTATCCGAGCCGAACACTGAGGACAGACCGGGCACAAACCCGAGATACCCGAGGACCAGGACAGCCCCGACCACGAGCAGAACGATGAGCGTTACCACCATCTTCATCAGTTTCTTCATGACCGCTACCTCGTTAGGGAAAACTGGGAGTATTCTACCCGATTCAGAGAGCGTTGAGAACACTTTGGCATCAAACATCAACCGCTGAGGTCAGACAACAGGACTTGACGGCAGGAGTGCACTATTTTATAATTTGAACCAAAGATTAGAATAATTATAGTCTTTGGATCATGAAGTACGAAAAGAAGCCTGTTTCCAGCCTCCTCAGATCGGATCGGACCGTTTTCTCCTTTCAGGACATCTGCCTCTTGTGGGGAACAACGGATGCTGATGCGGCGATCGCGGCGGTGAATTATTATGTCCGCAAGGGAGAGCTCGTCCGCCTCCGGCGCGGTATCTATGCCAAGGACGGAAATTATGACCGCAGAGAGCTCGCCAGCAGGATCTGCACCCCGTCCTATGTCAGCTTTGAAACCGTACTTGTATCACATGGTATTAATTTCCAATACTATGGGCAGATATTTGTTGCCTCCTACCTGTCCCGGGAGATCATCGTGAACGGTCAGGTCTATATCTACCGCCGGATCAAGGACAGTGTCCTGATCGAACCAGCAGGTATCATCACCCAGAGAGGCAGTTCGACCGCAACTCCGGAACGGGCGTTCCTCGATATGATATACCTGAACAAGGAATACCATTTTGATAACCTGAGTCCGCTCGACTGGGACCGGGTGTTCGAACTGCTCCCCCTGTACGACAACCAGCGTATGGCCCGTACCGTGAACACATATTACTCTGATCATCAGGCATCCAAATGACGATACCCGCTCTTAACCCTGCCCGACACAAGACCTTATTGCTGCAAATCCTCAAAGACATCTATTCCGATGCATCCATTGCCTCCGTGCTGGGATTCAAAGGCGGGACCGCAGCTTTCCTGTTCTATGGGCTGGACCGTTTTTCCGTGGACATCGATCTGGATCTTCTGGATGGATCAAAGGAGGACGCTGTATTCAAACGGGTGGAACAGATCGCCAGACAATACGGGACGGTCAGGGAGGTATCGCGCAAACGGTATACACTGCTTATCATCCTGTCTTATGAAACTGGTGCCACCCAGGTTAAAATTGAAATCAACCGCAGAACATTCGGTTCGCACTACCACATATTGACCTATCTCGGCATATCCATGCAGGTCATGGTGCAGGAGGACATGTTCGCCCACAAGCTGATGGCCATGCACGAACGAATCGGCAAGACCAGCCGCGATATCTATGATGTCTGGTTCTTCCTGCGGCATACATGGGACATCAACCGGGAGATCGTTGAACAGCGTGCGGGCATGCCGTTCACAGACCTTGTACAGCGTTGTGTCGGTCAACTGGAGACAATGGCTGACCGCTCCATCCTGAGCGGACTGGGAGAACTCCTGACTCCCGGCCAGAAGACATGGACAAAAACCAGACTCAAAGGCGACACGATATTCCTGCTCAGAGCACTGGCGGGGGAGAAGTGATTGCAGGATGGGTGGGTGGTCTTTTCTATGTTGTCGGACGCACCCGTTCACCACGTCCCACAACGAGATATATCGAATACTTCTATTTCCCGAACCGCATCCTCCACTGGCATACCAGTGGAAGAGTAGATGTTTCCCGCCAGTAAACCACTGGTGCCCATACAGACTTCTTCTCCGTCGCGGTATCCCCGGAGCCTGACCGACCAGCCGTCAGGGATATGGACCGCAGCGGCATCCCCCTTCGCCGGAACGGCTTCGGAGGATACTTCGACAGGATTTACGGTATACACTCCAGGCTCACTGGTATGGAAGTCCGGCTTACCGTTGCAGGCGCCGGCCGCGGCGAACTGGTCCGCGACCGCATTGGGCGGGTCGGGATAGATGACCACTTCCGGCTTTTGGCTGTGCACGAATTTACGATCCCGGTTCAGGTATTCTTTCGTCCGCAGACAGGTCGAGCACCAGTTCATCTCGCTCACAGAGATCTTGCCGGTATCCCAGAGCACCTGCTCCACTGAGGCCACATGACCCGGGCAGCCCTGCACATCATAGACAAAAATATCGCCCTCCCTCGGACAGTCGTCTACCAGGAATCCATCCATAAACGCCCAGTAATCCCAGTTGCAGGCATTGCCATGGCCGGGGTGATCGGCCGCTGCCGCCCCGACCTCAGGCCGCATGTAGGCTGCCCACCAGGTGCAGTTGCCGTAGTCGCCGGTGAAATTCTCGCTGCAGGACCAGTAGGGCACCTCACGGTCAGAGAACTGACTGCAGCAGCTGTTCTGCGCGGTCTCACTGTAGTCGCAGACGGTCGCAGGATCCGGCTCAGGCCCTGAGTCCGTCGAAGGATGACAGGCCGGCTCGTCGTGCACCGCGAACTGCTCGGGCAGGGAAGTCACTGTGGACATGGGCCCGGGATAAAAGCGGATAAGCGCTTCTCGAAAATCAGTCTCGGAACCGGTCGCCCAGACCAGATAGTTCCGGTCTGCTCCTGCTATGTACGCAGAATACGACAGCGCTGTTTCGCAGTACTTCGTCACGATGGCCTCCTGTCCGCCGATCAGGGTGCGACCAGGCTCCACGAAGTCAAAATTATCGAACCAGGCGCTCTGGGTGGAGCGGATCCAGTCGATCAGAGATACGCTTCCGTCCCGTGGCAGGGCATAGATATTGATGGTGCTAGCAGGGCTCGTGAGCAACAGACGGGTCGTTTCTTCTTCGCTCCCGGGACGGAGCTTCCAGGTGTCAGGATAGTCGAGCACGAACCCTGCCCCTGTATAGCGAGTAAGTCCTGCTTCCAGCGGGATAGCGGAGAAGTCGGGCGCGGCGACCGGTTCTGCTTCGTCGACAGTGGCGACTTCGCGTTCTGGTCCGGTGGTGCGGAGAGGGAGCGCGGTCAGGGCAAGGGCGAGGAGGAAGAGGAGGAGGGGGAGTTTGCGAAGCATGGGAGAGGGGAACCATAGGATCAGACAAGCAGATCATAAACCTTTAATAGCAGGAAGGAAAAGGATTACCAGATCGCCTACGGCGTCATTTGCCGGGCAGAGAAGTAAAAGCCTATAATGACCACGAGGTCAAAGCATCCAATCATCTTTGAGGATTTCAAATGAGCGAGACTGTTTTCACCTAGGTAAACTACAATCTGGGCTCTCTGATTGAACGAATTGAGATCGGGGAAATCGGTCTCCCTGATATCCAGCGGCCATTTGTCTGGAAGGACGCCAAGGTCCGCGACCTGTTTGATTCAATGTACAAAGGTTTTCCCGTCGGATACCTGTTATTCTGGCAAAATGCCTTTTCTGATGACGCCCGATCCATCGGGACCAATTCCAAACAAAAAACACCTCGACTCCTCATCGTGGATGGTCAGCAAAGGCTGACATCTCTATACGCTGTCGTGAAAGGAATTCCCGTTGTACGCGAAAATTTCGAAAAAGAATTAATACATATTGCATTCAACCCGCTGCTTGATAAATTTGAAGTGGCAGACGCGGCCATACGCCGAGATTCATCATTTATCCCCGACATTTCAATTCTTTGGAATCCCGACAAAAAAATAACGAGCATTATTCGTGAATACACCGCCAATCTAAAATCAACCAAAGAAGACATCACAGAGGCAGATGAAGCTCGGATTGAAGATTCCATCTTAAAACTGCAGGGATTGCATTGCTTTCCCTTTACAGCGCTTGAACTATCGGCAGCCATCACCGAGGAAGCAGTCGCGGATGTCTTTGTCCGAATCAACAGCAAAGGTACTCCGCTCAACCAGGCGGATTTCGTGTTGACCCTCATGTCTGTATTCTGGGATGAAGGACGCACGCAACTAGAATCATTCTGTAGAGCATCCCGTAAGCCGCCGGCCACAGGTCCTTCACCGTTCAATTATTTCATCAAACCTGATCCGGACCAGCTGCTCCGGGTTAGTGTCGGGGTTGGATTCAAAAGAGCGCGGCTCAAATATGTCTATTCACTCTTGCGTGGCAAAGACCTGGAAACCGAACAGTTCAGTGATGCACGCAGGGACGAACAGTTCGCTATTCTAAAAGAAGCCCAGGAACGAACGATCAACCTTCTGTACTGGCAGGATTTCATGAAGTGCATTACGCTCGCTGGATTTCGCTCAGAGAGCATGATCAGTTCCCATAACAGCCTGATTTTTTCCTATATCCTCTATCTCCTCGGGCGGACAGAATACAAAGTCGAAGAATACCAGCTGAGACGCGTTATCGCTCGGTGGTTCTTCATGTCCAGCCTGACCGGCCGATTCACCGGATCCCCGGAATCAGCCATGGAATTTGATCTCGCCCGATTCCGCGAAATCCGGGACGCGCACGGCTTTCTCCACACGCTCGAACATGCATGTGATCTCGCGCTCACTGACAGCTATTGGAAAATCACTCTGCCCAATGATCTTGCCACATCTTCACCACGAAGCCCCTCACTGTTTGCCTACAACGCCGCTTTGGTTTTACTTGACGCGCCAGCTTTATTTTCTCGATTAAAAGTATCTGAACTACTTGATCCTGTAGCTCAAGGAGTACGTGGGGCAGTAGAAAGGCATCATCTGTTTCCCAAGGGGTATCTCGCTACTCTCAGGATCACTGACCTCAGAGAAACCAATCAGATCGCGAACTACGCTCTCGTCGAATGGGGTGACAATGGTGATATCGAGGATCAACCTCCCTCTGAATATTTAACCCCTCTCCTCAACCGGTTCAACGAAACAGACCGTCAACGCATGTGCCACCTCCATGCCCTTCCCCAGGGATGGGAGCAGATGGAGTATCAGCAATTTCTGGAAGCACGGCGTGAACTAATTGCCCAGGTCGTATCCGAAGGATACCGAACCCTCATGACGGATCATGACGCGGCGTACACCGCCCAGCCACTCTCCCTTCAGGATATGGTCGCACTCGGAGAATCAAGCGCTGTGGAATTCAAGTCCACTCTACGGATAAATCTACATACCAAAGAGGTGGATCCACGCATGGAACTGGCGGTACTGAAGACTATCGCCGGCTTTCTGAACACCAACGGCGGCACCCTGACCATCGGCGTGACCGATGACGGGCAGGCAGTCGGTATCGAAACTGATAGATTTGATAATGAAGACAAGATGAGCCTCCACCTGGTCAACCTCATCCGGAATCATATGGGACCCGTGGTCACGCCCAATATCCATATCAGGTTCGAGGAATACGAGGAAAATCGGGTGCTTATGGCGGTATGTGCCAAATCCAAAGCACCAGTGTATGTGAAGGATGGAACGGTTGAACGGTTCTATATCCGCACCGGGCCATCCACCACGGAGCTAACTGCGAGCCAGATACAGGAATATATCAAACAGAGGTTCTAGTCGGGATCAGTACGGTCCAAGATAATTAGACAGATAGGGGGTAGTGGTTCTGGTTGATGACCGTGAATTTATACTATATTTCATTAAAATTCACGGCAAATTGAGTTTTTACCGTGAATTTGCTACACTTCGCCTAGGCAATTATTTCAAGGGAGGACGCTATGGCGATCAACCAGAAAATGAAACAGAGAATAGATACCCTGAAAAAAGAATATGATTCCCTGAAAACAGGCAAGGAGTCATTGCTGGCTATGATTATGGAGACCGAGGTCCCAGAAGCGGTCTATAACTCCAACGCGATCGAAAATTCCACCCTCACCATCGCAGAGACGGAAAAAATCCTCATGGAGATGAAGGTATCCCGCCATATCTCCGTGCGGGAAGTATTTGAAGCCAAAAACCTCGCCCGGATATCTGACTATTTGATGAAGAAAACAACCTCGTTCTCGCTGGACAGAGAACTGATCCTCCTGCTCCACTCCATGCTCATATCCAATATCGACGACACCATCGCCGGCAGATTCCGCCAGCGGGATGAATATGTCCGGGTCGGCATGCACATCGCTCCGGCCCCGGAGCATATCGAATCCATGATGGAATCGCTGCTGCTCGAGTATTCCGGAAATCACAGTTCATACTTCCTGGACAGGATCGCTCTGTTTCACCTGGGTTTCGAGCATATTCACCCGTTCTGCGACGGCAATGGCCGTATCGGCCGGGTGCTGATCAACTGCCAGCTTTCTCAACAGGGATTCCCCCCCGTCATCATCCGGGACAAGGAAAAACAACTCTACTACGCTGCTTTTCGGGAATTCAAAGACAAAAAGAAAACGGTGGTCATGGAAAGAGTGCTGATACTCGCGCTCCTGGAATCATTCCATAAAAGGCTTGCCTATCTGAAAGGCAACGCCATCATCACGATTACCGAATACGCCGTACAACAGGAAATTCGGCCGCAGATACTTCTCAACAAAGCAAAGCGTCAGACCATACCGGCATTCCGGGAAAAAGGTATCTGGAAGATCGGAATCGATCAGGGATAACCAAATATGGCCTGAATACAGAAATATTTGTATCACAGTACAAAGACAAACCGATCCCGGCCTGATACAGTGGTCCGGATTTCTTCACTAGTAAAAGGCCCCTCATGCTCTCCCTCCTCAAACAGTATTTCGGCTACGACTCGTTCTACCCGCTCCAGCAGGAGATCATCACCAATGTGGTAGCCAAGAAGGATACTCTCGCCATCATGCCGACCGGCGGCGGCAAGTCGCTCTGCTATCAGCTCCCGGCCATACGGCTGCCGGGTCTGGCTGTCGTGATCTCGCCGCTCATCGCGCTCATGAAGGACCAGGTGGACCAGCTGAAGATGAACGGCGTCGAGGCGGAGCTGATCAACAGTTCGCTGACCGCCGAAGAGATATCCGGCGTGCAGAGCGCCGCACTCACCGGCCAGCTGAAAATCCTCTATATCGCACCTGAAAGGCTCGGTGCCTATGGCTTCGCCGAATTCCTCCGCCTACTCCCGGTCAGCCTGATCGCCATCGACGAGGCGCACTGCATCTCGGAGTGGGGGCACGATTTCCGGCCAGACTACCGGCAGCTCCGCGTGCTGCGCGACTGGTTCCCGACCGTTCCGCTCATCGCACTCACAGCTACCGCCACGGATCGAGTCCGTTCTGATATCATCACCCAGCTGAAGCTCAAGGAACCAGCCATATTCATAGCCAGCTTTGACCGGCCCAATCTTCGCTACTCAGTTCTGCCCAAGAAAGGCATGGCCGCCAGCCTGCTCCCTCTGCTCGACAAATACCGGGGGCAGAGCGCCATCCTGTACTGCTTTTCGCGCAAGGGAACCGAGGAGCTGGCGCACAGCTTACAACAACGAGGCTACAAGGCAGCCGCCTACCACGGCGGTCTCGACTCCAAAACCCGAACTCGCGTGCAGGACCGCTTCATCAACGACGAGATAGACATCATCACCGCCACCATCGCCTTTGGCATGGGGATCGACAAGAGCAATGTCCGGCTCGTGGTGCACTGCGATCTGCCCAAATCGGTCGAGGGCTACTATCAGGAGACCGGCCGCGCGGGCCGTGACGGGTTGCCCGCTGACTGCGTACTGTTCTTTTCCCACGGCGACCGGCGCAAGCACGCCTACTTCATCGATGAACTGAAGGATGAACAGGAACGGAAGCAGGCGTGGGACAAACTGGAAGAAGTGCTGAAATACGGCGACCTGTCCACCTGCCGCCGGGCGTATCTGCTCGGCCACTTCGGGGAAGAGACAGCAAAGGAGAACTGCGCCGGCTGCGATGTCTGTCTGGGACAGGTGACCGTCGAGGACGCCACCGATATCACCCGTATCATCCTCACTGCCGTGCTCCAGACCGGTGAACGGTTCGGCATGGGCTACCTGGCCTCAGTGCTGCTCGGCAAGCCGAGCGACCGGATCGCGAGTTCCCGGCATGACCGGCTGCCGTCGTTCGGGGCGCTCCAGGGACACAAAACTGCCGAGCTGAACGCCGTGATGCGCAAACTGATCTCACTTGGCCTACTCAAGCAGAGCCCCGGGGAATATCCTGTGGTACTGATGACGCCCAAGGGGCATCAATTCCTGGACCAGAAAGAGACCATCGACCTGCCGTCCGTCCTCCGGTCTACCGGCGGACGAACCAAGAAGCTCAGCGCAGAAGACGAAAATTTCGACCAGGGTCTGTTCGACCGGCTACGGTCACTGCGGAAAGAACTGGCCGACCGGCGGGGCGTTCCGCCCTATGTCATCTTCGGGGACAGGACACTCCGGGAGATGGCGGTCTACTATCCGCAGAGCGAAGGGTCCTTGCTCACCATCTACGGCGTAGGCGCTCAGAAATGGGAACAGTTCGGCGCTGACTTCCTGACCATCATCAGAAAATATGCGGCAGAGACTGGGGTGGTCGAGGTGAAGAAGGGATTCATCCCAAAGATCACCCGCAGACTGCTCGGCTCCACCTTTGGGCAGACCAAAGAGCTGCTGACCCAGGGGCTTACATCAGCACAAATCGCCAGGAAGCGCGGACTGGCCGAAGGGACAATCCTGTCGCACCTGGAAAAACTGTTGGAGCAGGAACCGAAACTGCCCATCGACCATCTGAAGCCACCTTCGGATAACCTGCGAGCTATTGGCGAAGCTTTCCAGAAAACCGGCGGCTGGGCCATGGCGCCGGTGAAGGAAATACTGGGAGAAGCGTACTCGTACGATGAGATCCGGCTGGCAAGGATTTTTTTAACCAGGGAATAAGGTCTTCCAGTACTCATCACTCAAACGGTTGCCGGTACCGAATGGGGAAGTATATACTGATACTGTACTCTGACTGTTTTTCATACATTATCAGAAATCGAACATGGCCTGCGACCGACAAAAGTATCTCGACGCCATCAAGTCCCAGCTGGAACCGAACATCGTGAACCATTCCCTGGCGCTCGAAGCGTGCATGGGCGGTCTCTACGACTATCTGGCGTCAGCGGGCCAGCTGCCCTCTGATGAGCTGCCCCGGGACGACTGGCTTCTGGCCGGTCTAATCCATGACATTGATTTCGGCGGCGAGTTCAAAGATCTGCACCCGGCCCGGACCCGCGAAGCCCTGGCCAAGTACGGCCTGCAAATATCGGACGAGGTCCATCAGCTCGTCCTCTCCCATGCCGGAGCCCGTCTCGGCATCCACCCGGTGACCCGGGCGCAGTGGTCGATCTTCTGCGCCGACAGCCTGACCGGACTGATCATGGCGGTCGCTTTTGTCTATCCGTCTCGCAAACTCGCCGATGTCAAAGTCTCCTCAGTCCTCAAGCGGTTCCTGAAGGAGCCCAAATTCGCCGCCGGCACCCGCCGCGACGAAGTGGCCCTGTGCAGTAATGCCGAAGGACTCAACCTGCCGATCGAAAAATTCATCGAGATCTGTCTCCTGTCCATGCAGAAGATCGCTCCCGATATCGGACTTTGAGCCGGACCTGTCCTCACGGCAGAGCAAGAAAAGACCACTAGAAATCAAAGGAACCCTGCATGGTCACCGCTCCCGCTGCTCCGCCCTCCACCCGCGTCAAATGGCTGAGCCTCCTCGTCCTGAGTCTGGCACTCGCCATCATCATCATCGACGGCACCGTGCTCAATGTCTCCATCGCCTACCTCATCCGCGACCTCCATACCGACATCCAGCATATCCAGTGGGTGATCACTTCCTATTCGCTCGTGATCGCGGCGCTTACCATCGTAGGCGGCCGGCTGGGTGACTTCTTTGGGCGCAAAAAAATGTTCATGCTGGGAGCGATCATCTTTGCCGTTGGCTCGTTCACCTCCTCCATCAGCACTGATGTGAACACGCTTCTGCTGGGCTGGTCACTGATAGAGGGCATCGGCGCTGCGCTGATGATGCCAGCCACGGTCTCCCTGGTCATGTCGACCTTTTCCGGCCGGGACCGGGCGATCGCTTTTGGCGTCTGGGGCGGGATCGCGGGTGCCGTTGCTGCTGTGGGACCGATCCTCGGCGGTTTTTTCACCACCTACTACAGCTGGCACTGGGCGTTCCGCATCAATATCGTGACCGTCGCCATCCTCCTCCTGGGTTCTCTCCTGATCAAAGAATCCCGCGACGACAAGCACAGGATCTCCTGGGATATACCCGGCATCCTGCTTTCCAGTATCGGACTGGTCTCCCTCGTCTACGGAATCATCGAATCCACCGACTACGGTTGGTGGAAAGCCAAACAGGCCTATCCGCTCTGGGGCCAGAATCTTTCCCCGCTCGGCCTTTCCGTGGTGCCCTGTCTGTTCGGAACCGGACTCCTCCTCCTGTGTCTGTTCGTACTCTGGGAAGTACACACGGAAAAAGGGGGACGGATGCCGCTGCTGTCAGTCAAACTTTTCCAGAGCAAACAGTTCTCCGCCGGCATCGTGACCACTGCCGTCCTGACATTAGGGCAGTCCGGACTGATCTTTGCCCTGCCGGTCTTCCTGCAGACAGTCAAAGGTCTGGACGCTATCCATACCGGTCTGGCTCTGATCCCCATGTCGATCACCATGCTGATCATGGCGCCTCTGGGCGCCGCCCTGAACCGGAAGATCATCCCCCGGCACCTCATCCAGCTGGGCCTCCTGATCAATATGATCGCCCTGTTCGTCCTGCGGTCAGAGATCTCCGTCTCGGCCACCGCTGCCACCCTGCGCCCCGGGCTGATCCTCTACGGTCTGGGCATGGGTCTGGTCATGGCCCAGATCACCAATATCACCCTGTCGGGCGTAGAGGTCCAGGCCGCCGGTCAAGCCGCGGGCATCAACGCCACCATGCGCCAGGTGGGACAATCCCTGGGCACGGCCATCATCGGCGCCATTTTCCTCACCTCGCTTACAGGCAATGTCACCACGGCGGTCAATGCAAACACCGTACTGCCAGCGATCGCCAAACCTGCCATCATAGAAAAGCTGTCCAATACCAATTCCCAATTCGAAACCGCCTCCCAGGACAGCGGCTCTCTGACTGCCTTCCCTCAGCTGGTGGGAGTTGTCGTGGATATAAAAAACCAGTCCATGGTGGACGCCAACCGGTCATCACTGTTCTACACGTCCGGCTTCGTCGTCCTGTGCTTCGCAGCCACATTGTTCCTGCCCCGGGTCAAGGCATCCGAACGACATGGAGAAGCATAAAAAAAGTCCCCTTCCCGGCCTTAATTCACACTTGACTAGTACTTCAGTCAGTTGTAGTATGCGTAGCGAAACAATTAATTATACTGGAACTATATGGCAAGCAGCAGTAAACAGCGCGTCACCCTGTTCATCGATCCCGCTCTCGTGAAACACGCCAAAGCCCAGGCCGTGATGGAAGACCTCACCTACGCAGAGCTTGTAGAAAAAGCTCTGCTCAAATATCTGCCCGATGAGACAGTCATTAAACGAGCTGTGATTCGTGACTGATGACAAAACAAGGATATTCAAAGAATTCTTCTCCCGGTTCACTCTCCGTCATTACAAACAGGGTGAAACTCTCATCCGCGCGGATGATGACCCGCAGGGCATTTTCTGCCTGACCACGGGGTATGTGCGCCAATACACGATATCCAAAAGCGGGATGGAACTGACCTTGCATATTCTGCAGCCGACCTCCTACTTCCCTATGGTCTGGGCGATCAACGGGACACCGAATGTTTACTATTTCGAAGCCCTCACCGAAGTAGAGATAGGACGGGCGCCCCGGGATGAGGTCGTTGCTTTTATCAAGAACAAACCCGATCTGGTCTTTGCCCTCATGAGCGAACTGCTGGAGGATTATGCCGAATCGCTGCTCAGGATCGAGCATCTGGTGTTCAGCGATGCCTACCGGCGGGTGATCTCAGTATTGCTCTATATCGCCAAACATTTCGGCGAAACGGCCGACGATCATGTCACCGTCAAACACCGATTCACGCATCAGGACATCGCCACCCTGGTCGGCGTCGCCCGGGAAACCGCCAGCATCGAAATGGCAAAATTAACCAAAAGTGGTCTGGTCCGCCTCGTCGATCACAGCATGGAATTCGACAGCCTCCAAAAACTGGAAGCAGAACTGCTGCTGGCTAGCCCCTCTTTCGAGACCTGACCGCATCTGACGAGGTCCGGATTCATCCGATACGCTGTCAACACACTCACCTCCGCAGGTTAGCTGCATCACAACAACCATGGGAGGTGAGTTACTGCGTTTATGGGGCAAGTTCCCTATACTGGGAGATACCAAACGCGACAGCGTATCCGTTATCTTTGCCTATTACCCTTGAGGTGCATGATGACCATTACCCGGGAATCCACGAACCACCATGTATTTATTGCGCTCGCAGTGGCCAAACAGGCCAAGCTCCAGGCCATTAAGGAAGAACTGACCTTGTCAGCGCTGGTACGAAAAGCCCTGATCCAGTATTTACCCGCAACCATGGAGCCGTGATATGGGAATCCTGGAAATTATAGCCATAATACTCCTCTTCTTGTGGCTTGGTGGTTTTGCTTTACATGTCGCTGGATCGTTCATTCACCTGCTGCTGGTCGTAGCCGTCATTATGATTGTTATCCGTTTTCTGAAAAAGAGTACCTGAACCCTGGTCGACAGAAAAACCCTGAAAGCATAATAAAGGAAATATCATGAAAGAGACCATAACCACCCGCGAAAGAACCAATACGGATAAAGTCGCCCCGGCTCCCCGGGAAGCAACCGGCTCGCAGACCATCGAATATGTTGTATATTTCCTCTTCGGGATCCTGGACATATTCCTGGGTTTCCGTCTGCTACTCAAACTGATGGGTGCCAGCACCTCCAGCGGTTTCGTGAATGCGGTGTACGGTTTTACCAGAGGCTTCATTCTGCCCTTTGAGGGAATATTCCGTACAGGAAGAACCGGAGGGATAGAAACCGCCGCTGTTTTTGAACCGGCCACCCTCATCGCCCTCATCGTGTACGGTGCCGCGGCCTGGGGAATCGTACAACTGGTACGGATAGTTTCCGGCCAGCGCCAGGAATCCGACTAGCTCGACCTGCTCTTCGCCTGAAATACGAAAACCAAGACAAAAATCGGATCCCGTTCACCCGGACGATCCGATTTTTGAAATACATAATTTAACAAACTGACCAAAGGAAACAAACAATGGACACCAACAAACTCATAACCCCGGACGAAGTAAAAAAGGTTGGTGCAGAACTGGGCATCTCCTGGGAAGTGATCGACCCGGAAGAATTCCGGAGAGGAATAGACAAGGAGCTCACCGACAGCCTGGCTATGGTACAGGAAGAAAACACTGTCCAGAATCTGCTGGCGGCTGCACAGACCGTGCACTCCCACCTCACTGATGACCCGGACTACTATCTGCGCCAGAGAGATATGGAAGATCTGACAAAATACTTCTGGGATATCGACCTGAAAAGTGAACACGGTATCTTCAAAAGTCTCCGGTTCGCCGGAGAAGGACGAAAACCAGTACGATCAGCCCCTTAAACTGGAGGATGTGTATGCACCACGACCGAGACAAATCTATTTCATCTAAAGGAAAAATCCATGAATACCCAGGTCATGACCAGGGACGAATACAAATACAGCATCGCCGTCCTGTACTCTGTCGAGGACCAACTCATATCGGCCCGCTGCAATCTCAAAAAAATCATGAGCCGCTTTGAGGTGGAGGAGACGGCCAACAAGCTGTATATCGACACCATCAACGCGCTTATCCTCAATCTGCCGGGTATCAGGGAGCAGCTGCACAAAATGCCTCTGCTCGATGAAAAAAGAGATCAACTGTCTGCCTGATCAAGGCAGACTTACTGTTTAATTGCTGTTCCCCGGTGCCGACATCTCCGTCAACAGGTCCAGATGCCGGCGTTCCTCAATTGCGACCTGCATCGTGCAGGCATCTTTTCAAAGCATTCATTTTGCCTTATCCTGTAGAGGATCTTATTACCCATTATCAAAGGTCCTCGCCATGGCCACGTTCCTGAAGAACCGTCGATATGTCCTGGCCGGCCTCGTCCTCCTGCTTGCCGCCTCTCTGGCTCTCAAATGGTATGTGGTACAGAACCAGAACACAGACAGCAACAAAGACGCGTCAACCTCAACCGGAACCACCTCAGACAAGGCCCCCCCGCTCTCCACCCCGCTGTCCGGCAACGCCATCCCCTCCGCAACGACAGCCGCCTCCGATACGGCCCCTGCCGACCGGGGAGACCTGACCCCGCTCCTGCTCCACATCGGGGAAACGGACCTGACATTCGAGGGATACCCATACGTGAGCAAAAATGCCACCCCAAACCTTTTTCATCTGGTGTTCATCAGCCCATACCTCACATCGCCTGATTTTGAATATGGCTATACGGACCCTGCCGCTGATTGGGTCGGCACCTACGCGCTGTCCCGGACAGACAATTTCGTCTACATCCCCATCGGTCGTACCTCGACCGACCAACCCATCATGCAGACCATGCGCCTGCTGACCGAGACCGCTCTGGCGGAAAAGGTAACGGGATGCTCGACCTCCGCGATCACGATCGAGGAAATGTCCGCCACCCGCTACGACTGCAGCAGCGCCACCGGGACCAACCGGAACAACAGCGCGGCCTGTTCGCTCCCCGTGGGCAGCGATTTTCTGTTCTACGAACAGCATTCTGCGGACAGCACCGTGACCGGAGACATGTGCGCGGTCCTCCGGTCCAACGCTATCACGAGTGTCACCAAAACCGCCCCCTAGATCAGCAAAAAGACCACCCGAGAAGGTGGTCTTTTTTTGACGGTCAACTCCAAAAAGCTACTCCAGATGCCGTATGGCATCAGCCGGAGAAATCCTCCCGGCCTGACGGGCAGGGTAGATGCTGGCCAATAGAGAAAGAAAGAAGCTCAAGCCGGTGATGCCGGCCAGTTCCAGGGCCGGAACGGAGAAACCGATCCCGGCTCCGTTCGCAGACAGCTGCTGCTGGAACATGGTATAGGCCGTGGTGATCCCCATCACCGTTCCGATCACGATTCCGATAGCGGCGATGACCCCGGTCTCCAGGATTATACTGAGGACCACGTCTCGCCGCTGAAACCCGATGGCCCGGACGATACCGATCTGATGCCGGCGCTCGTGGACCGAACGGATCATCACGACGCCAAGTCCTGAAATGCCGATGATCAATCCGACGCCCAGGTAGGCCTGCATGAGCGCAAAGAACATGTTCATGAAATCCAGCTGGCTCTTCAGTTGCGCCTGCAGGTCGATGATGTCGGCGCCATATTTCGTCAGCGCCCGCTCGAGCCGGCGACTGACCTCCTGTATGTCGCGTCCTTCTGCCACCTCGAGCCGATACGCCCCCTGCACGGTATAGCGCGAAATACCCAGACTCTCTTCCAGACCGCTGGCCGAAGTATAACTTTCGCCGGTGTCGCTCGTGCCGATGACCCGCCGGACGGTACAGTTTTCCGGGATGTCCGCATCACACAGTTTCACTTCACTGCCCAGGACCACCGGATAGGCAGGCTCCTGATCGTCAGGATCGCTGAGCCAGCCGAGAATTATGGTGTCCGGTTCGGTCAGAAGCAGCTTCCAGGTCTCAACGGCAGACATATCCTGATCGAGGCGCTCCTTGAGCGGCAGCGCCCGGACCGAGGACAGATTGTCCTCGTCCATCATGGCCACCGGCACGAACACCGGAGGGGCATCCGCTGCGGCCTGATCCGGCATGGTAAGCAGCTTGGACCGTTCCACTTCGATTCGGGAAAGGTCATCGAAGAGGGACGGATCTGCCCCGTTGAGCGCCGCTTCTAGATCAAAAGCTGGATTGGACATACGGAACTGTATTCTGAGGTCATATCCCTGGAGGTACTGTTCACGCATGTGGGTGAACCCGGTCCTCTGCAGGTGTTTCATCACCGCGATGAGGGTGACCGAAAAGATCACGATCGCATACATGAAGATGGTCAGTCCGGTTCGGAGGCGCGAGCTGAGCGGATACGACACCGCCATTTTCAAAAGCGCTCCCAGCCGGGGCCTCCATGCGGTCAGGAGGCGGACCGGTCCGATGATGAGCCGGTCGAAATAAACAACCAGCACAACAGCCGCCGTGAGCAGGAGCAATCCTGCCGAGATAAAAGCAATCGGATCATCATAGAAGCCCGGGATGATCTTCCCCGCGCAGAGCGCATAGACACCGACCGACAGGGACGAGATGGTCATGACCCATTTTTCAGAAAACAGCACCCGGAACATGAAAGCTCCCCCGGCTGCCACCACGCAGGGACCCAGGAGGTAGAGCGGGGCGCGGCCGGAGCTGAAAACAGAACCCAGAGAGGTCAGGAGCATGCCCAGCAGGATGGTCATTCCTCCGGCGATAAAACCTGCCCGGCTCCTCTTCTTTCCGTGGGAGGGCGGGATATCACGCAGCGCCGAGACGATGTTCATACTGCTGATCCGCAGACTGGTAAACAGTACGGTGACGCAGGCGATAGAAAAACCAAGAAGGACGGAAAGCAGGAAATGCTGCCAGGACAGATCGAAACTGAGGAAGAAGGTCGAAGGCAGGGACAATTTTCCGGCCAGTTTTTGCCCGAGCGTGATAGCACCCCAGGCCGCCCCGGCCCCCGCCACCGCGCCCACGATCGACGAAGCAAAGGAATACAACATCCCTTCCATGAGGAACATGCCGGCGACAGCGCTTTTCCTGAATCCCATGGCACGCATGAGCCCGATCTCTGATTTCCGCTCTTCCCCGAGCAGGGTGAAAATGTTGACGATAAGCACGATACCGGCCACTATACTGAATCCGCTGAGGATGAGGAACAGGGCGGTGAAGGCCTGACCGATGAGATCGGCACTGGCTTTTCCCTCTTCTTTGACCGCCCGGACGGAAAAAACTATCTCGGAAGACTCGGGATGCTGCTCCTGATAGGAGATCACATACTGCTTGAGTAGCCCCTTGGCCTCCTCCGATTTCAGCACCCCACGATGCCTATCCCCGACATTAGACACCATGACCATGTTGATGGGATTGGGCGGCAGCTCCCGAATGAGCTGCCGGAAGGTGTCCATCTCTTTATTGAAGAATGAATTTTTGGTCAAAAACGAGAGGTAGTTGTTGGACAGAAAATCCAGGGTACCTTCGAACGCATTCAGGATCTCGTAGACGCTGTCCAGATTCAGGAGGATGGTGTACCCCTGCATATGAATGGTCGGAAAATCCCGCCGGGCAATAATCTTTTTGACCGTGAAGGTCTTGTCCACGCCCCAAAGATACAGTTTGAGCTGGCTTCCTTCGGAGAGATTGAGCGCTTTGGCCAGTTCATCGGAAACGATGCATTCCTTCAGACTGAAATCCGGGACTGATGGCTGTCTGGTAAAGGTCCTGAAGTCGTCTATTCTCGTCCCGATGATGGTCACGCTCGGTTCGGATGAGAGCACTTCGCCGGAGGAACCGTCGAGGTGCTCAGCTGCCATATACCCCAGAAGTGCAGGCATATAGGCTTCCACGATATCGTCTTTCTGCTCCCGCAGGTACGCGACGACCGATTCCGGGAAAAAAACACTTTTCACGCTCTGGATGGAAAAAAAGTCTGTCTGATCCGAAGCGGCCTGGGTGACTACGACTTCATCAAGTTCGCCGAGCTGATCCAGTATCGTCTTGTAGAGAGAGTCTTTCAGCGTATCCCCGATAGCGAGCGACGATGACAGCAGCGCGGTCCCGACCATGGTGCCGATGAGGATGAGAACAGCCGTGGCCCGTCTGCGGGCAATGGCGCGCACAGCCATACGGACGAGCAGCGGAAGCCGGATAGCGCGATAGGCGAACCAGCCGAGAAATAAGCTAACAATGATCAAAGCTATGATCAGGACCATACAAACCTGTAAAGGTCAGAAAATTAGGAGGTGATCTGTCCGCCCTGCATGCGGACGATCCGGTGCGCACGGTCACCGAGCACCGCGTTATGGGTCACCATGACGATGGTCTGTTTTTCTCTACGGTTGATCTCAGAGAACCGGTCCATGACTGCGAGAGCGGACGGCTCGTCCAGATCGCCGGTAGGCTCATCAGCCCAGAGGATAACGGGGTCATTGGCAAGAGCGCGGGCAATGGCCGTCCGCTGCCTCTGACCGCCGCTCATCTGCGAAGGCATGTGATTGACTCGATCTTCCAGCCCGACGGCCGACAAAAGCGACAAGGCTTTTTCCCGTGCCTGTTTGGCTGTTCTTCCCAAAAAAAGCAACGGGAGTTCGACATTTTCCAGCGCAGTGAGCACCGGAATCAGGTTATTGTACTGGAAGACAAAACCCATGGTCCGGGCCCGGAGGTCCGTCCTTGGTTTATCTTTCAGGCTGTGCAGGTCGGTCCCGTCGATCCTGACGGTACCGCAGTCGATATCGTCGAGGCCGGACAGGCAGTTGAGCAGGGTCGTTTTCCCGCAGCCCGAAGGACCCATGACCGCCACTATTTCGCCTTTCGATACGGCAAAGGAAACCTTCTTCAGCGCTTCGATTGTGGTATCTCCGACCAGGTAGCTCTTCCGCACATCGGTCGCTTCGATCGCACAGGGAGCTGTCATTTCAGTCACCTTCTTTAGCCTGAATAACGGCGGTATCATATCATATGATGCTAAATGCGGAATATACGTTGCAGGTTCGCGAGTTAACGGGTTAACGAGTTTTTCCGGGAACCCGCAACTCGTGAACTCGTTAACCCGTTAACGCATTTCTTGTACCACAGTACAAAGACATCGCTGATCACTGGTTGTATGATGCGAACGGTCGACAAGATACCTTGTAATGCAGGGTTTTCCTTTGTATACTGTTCTCGTTCGATAAAATCATACCAAAACACAGCCCCTGCCTGTGTTTTTTGTGTACTTACAGCCATTTAGGAGGTGCCAGATGACAGATCCCAACAAACAGAAAGCTCTCGAACTCGCCATGATCCAGATCGAAAAAACTTTCGGCAAAGGCTCGATCATGAAACTCGGGGACAAGGAAAAACAGGAAGTCGATATCATCTCGACCGGCTCCATCGCACTCGACATCGCACTCGGCGTCGGCGGCGTTCCCCGGGGCCGGATCACGGAAATCTATGGACCAGAATCTTCCGGCAAGACCACCCTGTGCTCCCATATCATCGCCGAAGCCCAGAAAAAAGGCGGCACTGTCGCTTTTGTCGATGCTGAGCATGCGTTTGATCCTGTCTACGCCCAGCATATCGGCGTCGATGTCGACAATCTCCTCATCTCCCAGCCGGATACCGGCGAACAGGCGCTCGAGATCGTCGAGACCCTGGTCCGCAGCGGTGCCGTGGATGTCGTGGTCGTTGATTCCGTCGCGGCCCTGACCCCCAGAGCCGAGATCGAAGGCGAAATGGGAGACAGCCACATGGGCCTCCATGCCCGCCTCATGAGCCAGGCTCTGCGCAAGCTCGCCGGCGTCGTGTCCAAGACCAACACCGCTCTCATCTTCACCAATCAGATCCGCATGAAGATCGGCGTCATGTTCGGCAACCCGGAGACCACCACCGGCGGCCAGGCGCTCAAGTTCTACGCCTCCATCCGCATCGACATCCGCCGCAAAGAAGCCATCAAGAAGGGCGATGAAGTCATGGGCAATCACGTCCTCGCCCGGGTAGTGAAGAACAAGGTCGCCGCCCCCTTCCGCAGCGCCGAATTCGATATCATGTACAACGAAGGTATCTCGTACGAAGGTGGCCTCATCGATGTCGGCACCGAAGTCGATGTGGTAGAGAAGAGCGGCAGCTGGTATAGCTTCGAGGGCGAACGCATCGGCCAGGGCAAGGAAGCCGCCAAGGAATTCCTCCGTGCCAATCCTGAAATCTCCAAGAAGATCGATGCCCGTCTGCGCGTCAAAGCAGAAGATCTCACCCTGACCCAGGTAGCCGGGCACGAGACGGAAGAATCAGAAGACAATGAAGCCGCAGAAGCCCCGGTTCCGACCGTCTCCTCCGTCTCCACCAAGTCAGCGGAATTCAAACCCGCCGCACCGGCAGCCGCCTCCAAGAAGGAAGAAGCTTCCCGTTCTTCCTCCACGATGCCCGGCGACGATATCTTCTAGTTTGTCAGCCCTGACACAAAAGAGTTTAATAGACACGGGCGCCCGTCGCGCCCGTGTTTTTGATACGGGGAGGATCCATGAACGACCAGTTTTCTGCCTGGATAGACAGCTACGCCTATCAGCTGCTTGCCCGCCGCGACTATGCGGTAAAAGAGCTGCGGGAAAAGATCATCCGGGCCGCAGAAAAAAAGTTCGAAGCGCTGGACGAAGCTCACGAGGACGAGGTTCGGCAACTAATCGAGACGCTCGAGCAGCGCGGGCACCTCGACGAAGACCGCTTCATCCGCGCCTGGATAGCGAACCGCATTGCCTATAAACCCAGAAGCCGGTATATGCTTCTTCAGGAACTGCGCCTGCACGGAGCAGACCTGGACCTGGCCGAAAGGATCCTAAAAGAAGAGGTCCCCCCGGCAGTGGAAAAGAAGATGGCTGCCTCCTTGGCCGGGAAGAAAGGGCGAACCCAGAAAGACCCCCAAAAAATCATAGCCTATCTTTCTTCCAAAGGATTTTCCTACGAAACCATACGAAGCGTTTTAGGAAACCAGGACAGCGAAAAGGCCAGACAAAAATCCCCCTTGGTCCCCCTTTCCTAAAGGGGGAAAATGCCATCAAGGATAAACAAGGCCAATTAAGATTTTTCGCTCTCAAGAGGCTTGCAGATGAACCCGTTTTTGTGTAGGATACATGAGCCTAATCGTATGTTATCCACAAGACAGAAAAATCCTTTCTATGACAGAAACAACTCCGCTCGACATGGTGCGCGTCTGGTCAGCAGTTTTGAGTGAGCTGGAACTGGTGGTCAGCAAGGCAAATTTCGAAACCTGGATCAAAAATACACGCCTCGTGTCCTATGAACCCGGCCTCTGCACAATCGGGACCAATAATGGCTTCACCAAAGGACGATTGGAGACTAAGTATCTCCCTCTTCTGGAAAAAGCCGTGTCCTCATACTTCAAAGAATCTACCAAGGTTGTCTGTCAGATCGTCGCTTTTCCGGTGGTTGATTCCCTGCCGTCCAATGGACTCTTCAGCCCTACACTGAACGGAAATGGTTTTCCACAACATGTGGATAACATCAGAGCATCGACTGCTTCCCGGCCTGGCGCCGCCCTTCCTTCGCAGCCACCGCTGACCTTAAACGCCCGCTTTTCCTTTGACACCTTCGTGGTCGGCAACAACAACCGTCTGGCTCACGCCGCCGCCGTGGCGGTCGCCGAAAGTCCGGGGGAAGCGTACAATCCTTTGTTCCTCTATGGCGGGGTCGGGCTGGGCAAAACCCACCTCATGCACGCCATCTCCCAGTTCATCCTGGGCAAACATCCGGAAAAAACCATCCAGTATGTCTCCTCAGAAAAATTCACCAACGAACTGATCGCCTCCATCCGCAGCAACAAAACCGAGGAGTTCCGACAGAGATACCGCACTGTGGACGCCCTGCTCATCGACGATGTGCAGTTCATCGCCGGCAAGGACTCCACCCAGGAGGAATTTTTTCATACCTTCAATGCCATCTATGAAGCCGGCCATCAGATCGTCCTGACCTCGGACCGGCCTCCGAAAGCGATTCCCACCCTGGAAGCCCGCCTGCAATCCAGGTTTGCTGCCGGCCTGATCGCCGACATCCAGAAACCTGATTTCGAGACCCGCACCGCCATCCTCACGGCCAAAGCGCAGGAGCGCGGACTGAATCTCCCCCAGGAAGTCATCTACTTCATCGCCTCCCAGATCTCCTCCAATATCCGGGAGCTGGAAGGTGCACTGACCCGGATCGTCTCCCACTGCCACGTCCACGGCCTTCCTATCAACAAAGAGATCGCCGCCAACGTGCTGAGCATGTACACCCAGAGGTCCGCCGAAAAGAAACTTTCCCTTCCCCACATCATCGACGTGGTCTGCGACTTCTACCGCGTGGAGCGCGAACAGATCACCGGCACTTCCCGACGCAAAGAATATGTCTGCCCGCGCCAGATCGCCATGTACCTTATGCGGGAAAAAGCAGAGGCTTCTCTGAACCAGATCGGCTCAGAATTCGGAGGCAAGGACCACACGACCGTGCTGCACGCCTGCCAGAAAATCACCGACCTGCTGGATCTGAACGATGATCTCAAGAAGGAAATCGGGGAGTTGGAGCAGCGGCTCGGTGCCTGATTTTCCACCACGGCTTGTGCTTTCCCGGTGAACAACTTGTGCATAGAATACACTCTCCATGGTCTCCGCCTTCCCCTCCTTTTCCACCCACGCGTTTTCCTCAACCTTCCTCCTATACTTCTGTAATACCAACGCCACCTTTTCGCCTTTTCCACCATTTTCACATCCCTGCGACTACCACGACTATTTTTTATATATAAATTTCCATAAAAGGAGATACCATGAAGTTCAGCTGTCTGAAAAGCAATTTGAATCCCATCGTCCAGCTGGCCAGCAAGATCATCAGCACCCGTCCGACACTTCCGGTATTGAATAATGTGTTATTGAAAACCGACCGGGGAGGAGTCCTGGTCTCGAGCACCAATCTGGAGCTCAGCATGAGCGCGTTCGTGGGAGCCAAAGTGGAAACAGAAGGCGGGATCACCGTCCCGGCCAAACTACTGGCCGAATTCATCAACTCCATCCCGGACGAAAAGATCTCCCTGGAGTTCAAGGACTCCAGACTGGAAGTCACGGGAGCCAATTATTCCGCAGCTTTCAATACCATCGATATGGACGAATTCCCCGAGCCCCCGGCCATGAAAGGCGAAGACAAAGTACTCATCCCGGTACCCGTGCTCAGAGACAATATCCTGCAGGTAGCCCTCGCCGCCGCTGCTGACGAGTCGCGACCAGTGATCACAGGAGTCCTCATGGTGATAGATGGTAAGAAGTTTACCCTGGCCGCTGCTGACGGCTACCGCCTGGCCGAGCAGAAAGTTACCCTCAGCGAAGACAGCGGGAAATCAAACCTCCGCCTGATCGTCCCCGCCCGTGGGCTTCACGAACTTCACCGCCTGCTCTTTGACGCAGGAGAAAAAGACTTCGTGGAAGTTTCCTTTGACGAGAACCAGGCGCTTTTCAAGTACAAGGATATCCAGCTGACCTCTCGCCTGCTGGCCGGGCAGTTTCCCGACTATCAGCAGATCATCCCGAAGAAATTTGCCTCCACGGTCACGGTTGAGCGGGCCGAATTCTCCCAGGCGGTAAAGACGGCGGCCATTTTCGCCAAAGACAGCGCCAGCGTCATCTTCCTCTCCGCCGATCCGGCCAAGAAGACGCTTGAACTCAAAGCATCAACGAGTCAGGTCGGAGAGAACAACATTTCCGTGGCCGCAGAGATCACAGGACCCGGCGGCTCTATCGCTTTCAACGCCCGCTATGTGAGCGATATGTTGGCCGTGACCACCAGCGCCAAAGTGTCGCTGAATATCAACGACGCGCTGAGTCCTGGAGTCCTCATTCCCGACACCGGCGCCGGCAGCCTGTATACCTATGTAATTATGCCTATCCGCACCTGAAATTTTTTAACCTCCAGACCAAGAGCCTGAGCGCTCCGCCCGACGCGCGCGGAGCGCTCCTCGTATCAGAGCAGATTCCATGATCATCAAATCCCTTTTCATCCAGCAAGTACGGAACATCAGAAATGCCGCCCTGCTGCCCTCTCCCGGGGTGACGGTTTTTTTCGGCGACAACGCCCAGGGGAAAACAACCGTGCTGGAAGCCGCCTATTTAGTGACCAACCAAAAGAATTTGAGATCGTCTTCATATGTCGACATCGTGAAAGACGGGGAGATTTTCGCCAAGATCGTGCTGACTGCCGAAAACGACGGGCGGGAGTATGCGCACGAACTGCGGCTGGTCAGGGAGGGGAACAGATTCAAGAAGACCTTTTTCGAAAACGGCACCCAGAAAACCCGGGCCAAAAGAGAGCTGAAGAGCTCTGCCGTATTCTTTGGTCCTTCGGAGATGCGCCTGCTGACCGGCCCTCCGAGCCGGCGTCGTTCCTTCCTCGATAGCATCCTGATGGTGACAGAGCCGCGCTATGGGAGGGCGTACAATGCTTTTGAAAAGATCCTGCGTCAGCGGAACAAACACTTGAAATCCCTTGCTCTGGGAAGACGCGACGCCGACCGGCTACTCTCGGCGTATGACGAGCAGCTTTCTCTTGCGGCCGCTCATCTCTGGAAAGCCCGGGGAGATCTCGTCCCGGAGCTGCTCCCCGTGGTTCACGAACGGCTGAAGCTGTTCTGGCGGGGGAAGGCTGAGGCCAGGCCCTGGGTCTCATATAAACCCGCCTTGGCTCTTGATTCTTCAGACGAGCAGCAGATCGCAGCCAGGTATGCGAAAACGCTTCTCCGTCTGCGGCCCAAAGAGCTGGTGCGCGGAGTCACCGCCCTGGGACCACAGCATGACGATCTGGTCTGCTTCCAAGGGACTCATGAGTTCTCCGAACGGGCCTCACAGGGGGAGATGAAGGCGGTCGTCTTTGCCCTCATGTCGTCGCAGGCCGCGATCATAGAGAAGAGGACCGGGACGGCCCCGGTTTTTCTCCTGGACGACATTCATGCGGAATTTGATTTCAACTATCAGAAGGATATCCCTCTGCTGTGCAGGGGGTTCCAGACCTTTATCACCACCACGGCCAATCCGGCCGCGGCCTGGAAAGCGGCTGTCTACGAAGTGGTTGAGGGACAATTCAACCGGGAAGGAGGCGCTGCCGATGGCCGGAAATGAGTGGAGCCCCATGAGGGACCTTTTGAAGAATATCCTGCAGCGCAATCAAGTACCGGTCAAGGTAGTGGAAAAAGTTTCCCTGCAGGTCAAAGTTCTCGCTTTGATCCGAGAGCAATACCCGAAAATTGCCGATTCCCTAGGCGAGGTGGAAGTAGACGAGGAGACCCTTGTAGTCTCTCTGACGAAGCCCGAAGCGTCACAATATCTGGCACTCAGAACACGAGCAGTATTAAAAAAAATATATGGCCTCCCCGGTGGAGAGGCCGTACAAAAGGTCAGGATAAAAGGGAAGTAGGCGCGACGGCGATCAGAATTGTCCCGATCCTTCGGGAGCCGGCGGGACGACCGTATACTTCAGCGTGGCGGTATCCAGCCCCTTGGAACGCAGCCAGCTCAGCGCCCGCTGGGTGCCGGTCTCCACGGGACGCTGTTTTACAAAAATGAGGAACGTCCGGTCTGTGTGGTCAAACTGGATGGTATAATCCGCCGTGGTATACGGAATTTCATACAGCACGTCCGGCAGAGGGTCTTTCAGGTATTCCATCAGTGCCTCGTTGAATTCCATATCCAGACGCCCCTGCTCGGTCGCAATTTCGTCCGGTGTCATCTGGGCTGCGGTCTTGACCGTGGTGGCAAAGGAGAACAATCGCGTCCCCCGGTAGCTTTTGGCCAGATCCGCGGTCCAGGCGCCGGATACCGTGACCTGGTAGGTGGTTTCTTCGGCGAGCAGCCCTTCCGGACGGATCGACACGCGGGTGCTGCCCTGCAGTTCCTTGGTGACGGGGATCGCGGGCGAGAGGCTAATTTGGATGCTCAGGGGATCGACTGCCCGGTCAAAGGAGAGCAGGATCGGCGAATCGACACTGACCGACGTTGCGCCGTCTGCCGGAGAGACCCCGATCAGGCGGGGAGAGAGGACCGTGGAAAAGGTAAAAGACACATCGTCTCCAGCAATCCCCACCCAGTTTTTGACCTGCGGGAGCAGGATGGTATAGGTACTGTCAGGCAGGAGTTCCTCGGGTCGGAGCACGAGCCGGCGTGGCCGGCCAAAGAGATCCTTGTCCGTCAGAGTCGTCGTGAAGGAAACGAGAGGATCGACCTCTATGGTGTCGAGGATAGCCGCCGAGACCGCCCCGGTAAACGAGATCACGACCTCCCGGTCCAGGGTCGCCGGTTCGTCCGTGGCCGGCGATATTGACGTCACGGTGACGGGAGAGAGCAGGCTGCGGCCGATTAGGAACAGCAAGAGGACTCCCAGCGCCGCCAGGGCAACGCTGATAGTCTTGCGGGGATGTTCTTTGAGCCGGCTGATGAGAGCAGAAAGAGCGTTCATATTGATCCTCAAAGGGTGTAATTGCCTCCTCAATCAAACGGGCACGTTCCTACGGACACAGTTCCGGCGTGCAGGGGTGCCCCCAGCCGAGCATATTGAGACCTGAATTCCCGGGATAGACATTGTTGGAACCGGGGATAAATTCCATGTGGTATTTGTTCCGGCTATTGTACTGGCAGATAGTAAGCGTGTTCGGCCCGATCTCGCAGATGATGCCGACGTGGTGCACGCCGCTTTCCCCCGGCGAATTCATGCCGGCGATATCGCCGACCTGGGGTGCGTCATATCCTCCATTTTCATGGTAGACCCCATCTGCGACCAGCCCGTTGATCATATTTTCCGCGCCGCGGTCGGCCCAGCCGGCGTTTTTGAAGGCGGAATTGGTGTGCTGGTAGACCGCCATCACGAAGTCGGCGCAGAGGGCGTAGTCGCCGATACCAGTCCCCTCGTTACTTTCAAAATTTCTATAATTGGGATAGGATCGCAGCGCTCCATGGGGCCAGACATCCACCAGCATTCCTTCACCATAGTGTTCATTATCCTCCAGGAAGAGGGTCACATTGGCCATGAGGTTTGGGCCGGCGCCGATTCCTCCGCCTCCACCTCCGGTTCCGGTGACAGTACACTGAGGAGCAGTATACCCGCTGGCCGCGTCACCGTATTGTTTGGTGAAGTACAGGAGCCAGTCGCAGTAGGTTTTTTTTTCGCTTTTGCAGTCAGTACCATCACAGACCTCCATGGTCATCAGGTCGGCGGGCTTCGAAGGATCACAGCTTCCGGTGTAGCGATAGCCGATATAGCGGATCTGTTCTTCACTGGGAGAGTCGCTGGGCAAGACCTGGTCAGGGGTGCACCACGGTTCTCCATCCGCGGGATCGACGCAGGGGCTGCCATCCTCCTGAGCGCAGCTCGCACAGCTCTGCAGGCGAGCGGCGATGAAGTAGCCGCCGCCGAAAATAGTATCTTCATTGCCGGTAGTTTTGTTGTTGTCATCACAGACGAGTGGCTCGACCTCGGTTCCCTTTTTTGACCACATAGGGGAGGAGGCGACCTGATCCTTGACCTGATCCCAGGAGGGTACTTCGTCCGGGGTCGCCGGATTCGGGGTTGTCCCCAGCTGCATGAGCCCGGATTCGTTCGGTGGGGTTGGTTGGACTTCACATTGTTTATCAAACGTCGTCGCCCCGCTATTTTCCAGCGTGATAACCGCAGCAATCAGGGGGGCATAGACCCCGGTAGAGACCGAAGAGGCATTGATCCAGGCGGTCAGCTGCGGATCAAATGGCGCATTGACAGGCATCCCGCCGGTGCACGACACCGTCCGGGGGCCGTCCCCCAGGGGATCTATATAGCTTTCTATCATTTTGATATAGGACATTTGCTGGCAGTTGACCTCATAGTAGATATCCATTTTGCCGGCTGCCACGATCTCTTGACAGGCTTTGACATAATCGCCGTTCAGGAAATCTGTCTGCCATTCTTTCGACTTCGGATCGGCATGATACTTCTCTATCATCTTCTCGGCCGCGCGTGTAAAACCGTCATTGGCGGCTTCTCCGTATTTTCCGTCCACCAGCGCCAGGGCTATCCCGCCTCCGAGCCAGTCGAACCAGGAGGGGCTCGTCGAGGCGACTTTGTCGCCACCCGCGATCGCGGAGGCCAGATGTCCCATGGATGATCCCTCCACGAAGCCGGACTTGGCCGCGTTCAGTGCGGTGAACAGTTCCAGCCCGACGGTCTGGTCATACAGATCGGCGATGGCTTGGTTGATGCCCAGGAGGCTTACACCACTGAGCAGGTTTTTGAGAGTTTCCATGGCATCGACGATCACCTGGTTGTCCGGGAGGGTGACATCGCCGTCATTGACCACATAGTTGCGGTCCGTTGAGCTGAAGCATTTCTTGGGAGCGTCCAGCGTGCTGGCGCTGGCTGCTTGATAAGCGCTTCCTACGGCCACTGGATCGGTTTCGGCATAGGCGGTATTGATGATGCCATAGAGTTCTGCGATCTGGGTTCTTTGTTGGGCATCGAAGTATTCTTCGAACTCAGGCATAGCAACCAGCTGCTGAAGAGAGCTGCCAAATGTTACCCAGTCAGCCACTTTGGCGAGCCAGCTGGCCGACCCGGCCAGAGCCGTGACCTCCGGGCCGTTCGAGGAGCCGTCCATATAGTGCTGCGCCCGGTCCAGCTTGGTCGGGGTCGTACCATCTGCCGCATAGGCGCGGTACACCCCCATATACTCCTCGGCCAGCAGGGTAGCGATGCGGGAGTATTCGTCCGTCGTTCCCTCCCCATCGGCCAGGACCGTGTCGAGGAGCGGGTGAATATCGTCCGGGATGCGGTGGTCGGAGATCAGGGTCTCGACCCGGCCGAGGGCGAGCATCCTATAGTCCCGGTCAGTCTCCATGCGTTCTGCGGCGAGCTGGGTCAGATCCGCGACCACCGGTTTGGTAGTGTTGGTTTCGATCATACTGGAGACCAGGCCGATGAAGCCCAGACTAGCTATAAAGAAGCCACACATAGTCAGAGGAACCGCGACTACGAGCATGATGGCGGCCCCGATGATGAGCTTGTTGGCTTTTCTCAGCAGTTTGGAGGCCCCGGGGATCGCGCGGATCACCTCGCCTGCACCGAACGCGGCATCGAGGGCGGCAATCTCGGCTTCGGTGGCGACTCCGGCCCCGACATTTTCCACGACGGCCTTGGTTTCTTCTGCTTTCTGGCCGATGCCGTCTATGCCATCCTGAACCTTGTCGTTGACCTGATTTTTGATATTTTCTTCGTCGCCGGCCTTGGCCTGGGCGCGGTCAGCTTTTTTCTGAGCATACTTGGCCTTGATCTTTTTGAGATCCTTGGCAGTATCTTTGACTGCATCGACTGCGGTGCCCAGGACCGGGGCCGCACTTGCTCCTGCTGTGGCCGCTCCAGCGGCAGAGCCTGCGCCTCCGGCTCCTCCTGCAATATCTGTTGCCCCGGAGAGTCCTCCGGCGTCCGGCAGCCCCATGGGAGCAGCCCCTCCGCCGAGTCCATCTGCTCCGGGGATGCCCTTGTCGCCGAGCATTTTGTTCCACGCTTTTCCATCAGTTCGATCGGTGTTACCGATACCGTCTATGCCCCCCATCATCTTGTTGAAATCGCCCATTTTGTCTTTGCCCAGGTAGCCGCCCATGAAGCCGTCGACCGCTCCCTGGTTGTTCTTGTAGGCGTCAGAGAGCCCCTTCATGAATCCCTGGGCCTTAGCCGGATCTTTGACGTCTCCGGATTTGATTTTGTCAGCCATCCGGCCCAGAGCCTGATCCATAGGCATGCCGGATGAGCCTCCCCCGATGGCGTTTTTTAGCCCTCCCATGAAATTATCAGCTTTGCCCGTATCGACGCCCAGCTTGTCCAACATCCCATGGACCTGTGGCCTATAGGTGTCGTAGGCTTTGCAGGCGCTATCCGCGAATTTGAACGCATCGTCAATATTGTTCGGTGGTTCTTTTTGCTGGTCTCCCCGGGCGGCCCTTCCGAGTCCTCCCATGAAATCGGACATATTCCCTGTGTAGCCTGCCTTAGCCGCCGCCTTGTCGATGAGGGGTTTCAGACAGCCGGCCGAGTTGTAGAGTCGAGAGGCGAACGAGTTATCATCATTTCCGCCATCCATACGGCGTTTGGCTTCATTCTGTTTGATCGCCATGCGATCATCGGCATCCTTCATCGGCGCCTGAACTTCATCCCGGTGCTGATCGTGGGCACCCCAGGCTTCTTTATCGTGGGCGTCGTTTGCTGCCCGGATTGCGTTCTGGCGATCCTCGTTCGCTTTTCGCGTTTTTTCCTGCTCTTCAAAAGGATCAGACATGCTGTGTCCCGTGATGATCGGTTAAGGTGTTGCGGCCGCTTCTGTCTTTTCCTGTTCCAGGGCTGCGAGCTTTTCCGGATTGGTGGTGATGATCTGGTCTTCGATGTAGGAGGCGATGATTTTGATGGCGACGTGGTTCTGGCCGGCGAAGAAGAGGCCCTCCCCTACGTCGCATTCGAGCAGGAGATACTTTTCACCCTCGGTGAGGTTGAACACGGTTGCTATCTTGTCGATGGCAGCCGTGGACTGCTTGAGCAGCACCTGCATGGAGGAGTTGGTCACGATGGCTTTGCCATAGGAGGAGGAGAGGAAGTCGTCCACGTCCTGGGTGATGGTGGTGAGACCGAGCCAGTATTTACGGGCTCGTTTGGCCAGGCCAAAGAGGAAACGGGCGCTGTCCTCGTGCTGCATCATGATCCAGGCTTCATCCACCAGGAGCAGGCGGCGTTTGTGGCTGGTCCGCACCTTATTCCAGATGAACTGGAGGATGGAGAACATGGCCATGGGACGGAGGATGTCCTCAAGGTCGCGGATGTCGAACACGATGAAGTTGTTGTTCAGCTCTACATTGGTTGCCATGTTGAAGATGCCGGCCAGGGTGCCATGGACGAATTTTTCCATTTTTTCCACCACGCTCTCGGCGCCGGGCATGGTCTTCAGCAGCTCGTAGAGGTCGCCCATGATGGGAGGGGTGTTGCCGTAGGTGCTGGGGTCAGAGATGATCCCCTTCTGGCGGTAGGCTTCCAGCAGCGCCCGGTCCAGCAGGGATTCTTCCTTATTGGTCAATTCTCCGAGCAGGATGGCGAACAGGCCCAGCAGGTAGATGATCTGGGAGCGGAGCTCGTCTCCCTCCAGATCCTGGCCCTTCTTGATATCCGCCATGTCGAACGGGTTGATATGGGTCTTGGAATTCAGGGAAATGTTGATGTAGGTGCCGCCGACTGATTCACAGAGCGCCTTGTATTCCCGTTCCGGATCGATGATGAGGACCTCGGTGCCGATCATGAGGTAGCGGAGCGCTTCGAGCTTCACCGTGTAGCTTTTGCCGGCACCGGATTTGGCAAAGATGACGGAGTTGGCATTTTCCAGTTTGAACCGGTCAAAGATGACGAGCGAGTTGTTGTGCCTATTGAGTCCATAGAGGATGCCCTCGTTCGTGGTCAGGTCAGACGAGGTGAAGGGGAAGGTCGAGGAAAGCGCTGAGGTGTCCATGTTGCGGAGCACCTGGATGTGGTCATTGCACAGTGGCAGCGTGGTCTTGAACCCCTGCTCCATCTGCATGGCCGTCTCTTTGGTATAGATGAGCATGCCGCCGAGCATGGATTCCACCTTCTGGCAGAGCTGGGACAGTTCCTCCTTGCCATTGGCGCTCACGGTCATATAGAGGCCGAACTGGAAAAATTTTTCCTCGCCTCTCTGGATGGCATCGCGCAGGTTGTGGGCGTCCTGCAGCTGGGTCTCCAGCTCCGGGTCTTTGACCAGCCCTTTTTCCTGGTTGATCTGCCAGGTCGCTTCCATCTGGCCGATGCGGCGCTTCAGGTCCTCCATGACTGACTTGGAGTCGATGGGGTACTGGTAGAGACTGATGGCGATATCGGCGTTGAAATTGATGAGCGGCGAGAGCCAGTTGGTGCTGACATAGCGGGGATAGCCGGAGACGAACAGGGTGCGGTGGTATTTGTTCCCGATCTTCAGATAGCTGGGGTCGAGCTCGATAGAGGGCGGAGCGATGATGTCCTTGATCGTGCTCATGCCCTCCTGAAGCACGCGCTGCGTCTCCCGGGCGAGGCGTTCCTGCTCAAGTACGGCTTGCTGGTCTTTTTTATTTCCTTTTTTCCCTGGTAACAGACCCATAGGTATTATTTCATTATTGTGTAGACTGTTCAGTTTTCAGTTTATTGATCTGTTCGAGTTCCTGTTTGGTCTTGAACGTGGTGACCGGGGTGGTGAGCTCTGAGGGATCGACTTCGAGTTTTTCGAGCTGGGCGGTGCCGGGATTGTAGATGTCATAAAAAAGTTCAATCAATTCCTGGGTGGTCAGTGGTTTTGCCTTGACCCCGACACTGCTGAGGTGGCTGATGAGTGCATCGCACCGCTGCTGGAGCTGCTGCCGGGCGGTATCGAAATTAGTATCTTCCGCTTTCTTTTTTTTGCCGAACAGTCCGGTCATGGCCTTCACTTCTTCCCCGGCCCCGCTGCTATAGGGGATGGAGACATAGAACTGGCGGTCGAGGATATTGGCCACTTCGATGAGGCGCTGGATGTATTCGATGTATTCACTGGTCTGCAGTTTGAGCAGTTCGTTTTCCTGGGCTTCCTCGTGTTTGTGCAGGGTCTCGATATAGTGGTCGATATTGAGCGCCCGGGTACGGATGATGATCTCGACCGGAAAGGTGATGGCGTTCAGAAAATTGCGATAGGCAAAAATCATGGCGTTCTGTTCCATCTCGGATTTCAGGGAAAAGTTTACATTGGTCGTACGCATGATCTGCCGGTAGCTGCCGCCCTTCAGAATGATGATACCGTCGCGGATACGGTCAATATCCAGATGCGACTGGGTAGAGGGTTTATTTGGTTTCTGCGGCATGTCCTGGCGTGGGTTCATAGGGTTTTATCTGGGGTTAAGGGGTCTTTGGGTGGAACTGGAGCCGTGACGGATGCGGAATGGCGAGAGATGAGTGAGTTG
>MNZT01000002.1 GCA_001873755.1 Candidatus Wirthbacteria bacterium CG2_30_54_11
GGCGGGGTGAGGAGGATATTGTCCCCCAGCGCGCCGTCATAATTACCGCCGCCCGGATAGAAATTGATCCCGTTTTTGAGCCCGGCCTTGCCGATCAGCCCGCCGATGCCGGCTGCCGCTGGATAGGGCTCGCCTGTTTTCTTGTCCTTGACGAAGTCCACCCCCAGCTGAAGCCCCAGACCCCGGATATCGCCGATGAGCGGGTGGCTGGCCAGTTCCTCACGAAGCCGTTTCAAAAGAAGCTCGCCCATCAGACGGCTGTTGTCTACCAGATGGTCACGCTCCATGATCTCCAGCACCTTGCATCCCACAGCGCAGGAGAGCGGATTGCCTACATAGGTAAATCCGTGGCTGAACCGGCCGCTCCCTTTTTTGAACACCTCGGCCACTCTTTCACTTGCCACCACCCCGCCCAGCGGGGTATAGCCGCTCGAGATCCCCTTGGCTATGGTCATGAGGTCGGGAACGACGGCGAAATGATCGATGCCGAAATTCCGACCGGTCCGGCCGAATCCGTTCATCACCTCATCCGCGATGAACAGGATGTCATAGCGGTCGCAGATCTCCCGTACGACACGGTAATACTCCTCCCGCGGACAGGCACCGGGAGCGGCTGATCCCACGACCGGCTCGGCAATAAAGGCAGCGATGTTCTCCGAACCCTCCCTCTTGATGGTGGTCTCCAGTGCCTGGGCACATTCAAGGGAACAAGACTCCCTCTTCATGCCCGATTCGCAACGCGCACAGTGGACCGAATGCGTATGGGGGAACGGAATGAGCATAGGATCGTAGATCTTGCGCAGTCCGGGTTTACCGGTGACCGAGAGCGCCCCGAGAGTGTTGCCGTGAAAACTCACCCAACGGGAAATGATCTTGTATTTGCTCGTCCTGCCGTCACGCTCCACGAAGTACTGGCGCGCCATCTTCAGAGCGGTCTCCACCGCCTCCGAACCGCCGGAGACGAAATAGGTGTACTTCAGATCGCCGGGTGTCCATTTGGCCACTTTGGTGGCCAGGTCAAGAGCCGGCTGCGACGTGAAACGGGAAGAATGCAGATAGGCTATCTGAGACGCCTGACGGCCAAGAACCTCAGCTACCTCGGCATTACCATGTCCGATATTGGCCACGGCTGCCCCGGCGCAGGAATCGAGATACCTGTTCCCCTGCTCATCATAGAGGTACACTCCTTCGCCCCTGACGATGACGGGATACTCACTTTTGAAGTTGCGGGGAAAAACGGTACCGGTATCTGGCATGGCACTCTCCCTGGCAAAAAGTTGGCCTAGACTTTTTCAAAAATGACCGTGACCCCGAGACCCCCAGCCACGCAGATAGTGGCAAGTCCTCTCTGGCTTCCCCGTTCCATCATTTCGTGGATGAGCGTCACCGCGATGCGGGTGCCGGAACACCCCAGCGGATGACCAAGCGCAATCGCTCCGCCGTTCACATTGACTTTTTCCTGCGGTAGATCCAGCTCTTTGATCACGGCCAGACTCTGCGCGGCAAAAGCCTCATTCAGCTCAATGAGGTCGATATCTGCCAAAGTCAGTCCGGCTCGTTTGAGCGCCTTGTGCGTGGCCGGGACCGGGCCGATACCCATGGTGCGCGGGTCAACTCCTGCGATACCGGCGGAGACGAACCTGACCAGCGGTTTCAGACCCAGGGCTGAGGCGCGCTCCTCGGTCATGATCAGCACCGCTGCGGCGCCGTCATTGCGGCCGCTGCTGTTGCCGGCGGTGACGGTGCCGTCCTTCTTGAACGCTGGCTTCAGTTTGGCCAGTTTTTCCAGGGTGGTATCTTTCCGCGGATGCTCGTCCCGGTCAAAAACGCAGATCTCTCTGCCCTGCTTCACCTCTATCGGCACGATCTCATCTGCAAAACAGCCGCTGTCCTGAGCCGCCAGGGTACGCTGCTGACTCTGGAAAGCAAAGGCGTCCTGTTCCTCTCTGGTGATGTGGTACTGTTCGGCCAGGGTTTCTGCCGTTTCCCCCATGGACAGAGTACCGTAGACAGATTCGGGCTGGGATCGGGGCTGGCTCTCTGTGTTCGGGTCGAGCAGCAGCGCATTGCCGGCTCCGTAGCCGAACCGGGCACCCCGCAGGTAGTAGGGTGCCGTGCTCATACTTTCGACCCCGCCGGCGAGCATGATATCTGCATAGCCGGCCTGGATCTGAAAAACCGCATTCAGGATCACCTGCAGGCCGGATGAGCATTGACGATGAACCGTATAGGCCGGGACCGAGTCCGGCAGACCGGCCAGCAGCGAAGCTACCCGGGCGATGTTCGGCGCCTCGGTGGACTGTTTGGCCTGGCCGATCACCACCTCGTCAACCATGGCGCCATTCACGCCCGACCTGACCAGTGCTTCAGTGATGACCGGTTTCAGGAAAACCTCAGGCTGTACGTCTTTCAAAGCACCGCCGATCCTTCCTATAGCCGTACGCACTGCTGACGTGATGACCACTGGTTTCATGGCTGCACCTGAAGGTAAGGGATAAGCAGAACATCTACCGATCAAACGCCTCAGCAAAGTGAGCTGAGGTCAGTTTTTGCACCTGTTCGAGCGTCGCGCCGGGCATAAGCTCTACCAGGGTCAGTCTGCCTTCCGGGTATTTGAACACCGCAAGTTCGGTGATGATCATATCCACGACGCCCCTGGCCGTGAGCGGAAGGGTCACTTCCGGCAGGATTTTCGGCGTACCGTCGCGGTTGGCATGCTGCATGGTGATGATCAGTCTGCCTGCTCCGCTGGCCAGATCCATGGCGCCGCCCATGCCCAGGAGCGGCTTGCCGGGCACCATCCAGTTGGCCAGATTCCCTGCCTCATCCACCTGAAGTCCACCCATGATGGCCACATCGACATGTCCGCCCCGGATCATGGCAAACGAGGTCGCACTGTCAAAATACGAAGACCCGGGCAGCGCCGTAACCGGCTGCTTCCCGGCATTGACCGGGTAGTCGAGAGCTCCGCCGGACATCGGTGCCGGCCCCACGCCGAGCAGCCCGTTCTCAGTTTCCAATATGATTCCGTCATCCGGAGTGATCAGGTCAGCGACCAGCGTAGGAATTCCTACGCCGAGATTGACCACGTCGCCTTTTTTCAGCTCCGCAAAAGCTCGTTTGACCATGGCTAACTTGTCATAATCGATCTTCTTGCCCGACGTCTCGATCGAGCCCGAGGTGCCGAGGTCTTCGGCGCTCGTGTGCACCTGGACGAGGTAATCGACGTAGATGCCCGGCGTGACGATCTCTTCTGGTGCGATGGAGCCCTCGGGCACGATCTCCTCCACCTCGGCAATGACCAGGTCAGCCGCTGTAGCCATGAGTGGGTTAAAGTTCCGCTCGGTCATCCGGTAGACCAGATTACCAGCCGTATCTGCTTTGCGGGCACGGATCAGCGCCACGTCAGCCCTAAGCCCCGGGACGAAAAGGTATTCGGTACCGTCAATGGTTCTGGTCTCCTGCCCCTCGGCGATGACCGTACCCACCCCGGTCGGAGTGAAAAACCCGCCGATGCCGGCACCTCCGGCTCTGATCGCCTCTGCCAGCGAACCCTGCGGCATGAGACGGACGTCAAGCGTGCCGTCCTGATGCGCCTTGACCGCTTCGGGATTGGAAGTGAAGAACGAGCCGACTGCACCTTTGAGTTGACCATTGCGCAAGAGCCGCCCACCGCCCATGCCCGGCTCGCCGACGTTGTTAGAAATGATGGTCAGTCCCTTGACCGGGCGTTCAGCAAGGGCGTTCAGGAGGTGAACCGGACAGCCGGTCATGCCGAATCCTCCGGCCATGATACTCGCGCCGTCCGGTATGAGTTTGACCGCTTCTGAGAGCGGAAGCTGCGGCACCTTTTTCATACGATCTCCACCATAAAAGATGATCGGAAGCGACTTCTCCGCCCGGTCAGAAAACGCACGTCCGCCGCATATTCAAAGGCATTATACTAAAAACCAGACCGAGTAGTACATGACTTAGTGTCATTCTGACCCGCCTCAGGCGGGGAAGAATCTCCTTGAGTACTAATGAAACTCTACGGGCGTCGCTACGCTTTGCCCGTAGTATCTCGCTCCGCTACAAGCTATCGCTTGCCCGCTTCGCGGTAGACTTCATCTGCGGCCTAAGGTTCGCAGTTTTGCGTAGGTACTTATAATGCAGATCCATTCGCTTCGGCGGCCTTCGTTCAGGATGACGCATAACTTGGTTCACAGAAAAAAACCACTGGTTTTGAGATTGATCCGATCGTTTCCTACTTCTATTTCAGCCACGCCTCGATATCCGTCGCCGATCCTACCCGGTACCTCGCAAGTTCCAGAGGCTGCGTAAAATCCACTGCTCCGTTGTGCGTAGTCACCGCGAACCGATATCCAGCCTCCTGTACCTCCGCAGTGACCGTATCGTTGTACCGCCCTGACGGGTAGCAGAAACTCCAGACCGTAGTTCCCAGACCATCCTGAAGGAACGACTTGCTGTCCTCGATCTCTCTGCGTAACCGCTCATTCTCCAAATCTCGCAGGTCAGGATGCGACATGGTATGCGAGCCGACCTCAATCCCGTGCGAAACCATCTCTTTGACCTGACTCGTGGTGAGGTACCCACCCGTACCCAGTCGATCCCCGATCAGATACAGAACAGCCATCATGCCCCGCTTCTCCAGCTCTGGATAGGCACTGGTGTAAAAATCATCATACCCGTCATCAAAAGTCAGCATGACCGCCTTGGGCGGCACGGTGCCATCGAGAACGTCAGCAAAAACAACCGTCTGATAGCCTTGCTCCTGAATGAAGTCCAGTTGTTCTGCGAATCGGTCTACCGGTACTGACAGACTGACCGCCAGAGCATCGCTCTGATCCGGATAATCCCGGATATGATGGTACATGAGGATCGGAAGCCGGAGGTGCGACAGCGAATAACCCGCATATTGGACTGATCCTGTTTGCTCAGTCTGCACAGGCGGGCCGGACCGGTACACCCAGGTAAGAGGAATGATGCTGTCCAGACCGTCAGCGAGTGCCCGGGCTCCTGCCAGAATGAAGAGTCCCGCCACACACGAAAAGAAAAGCAGAATATACGCCCGTTTCATCATGATGACCTGCATGACCTGCAATAGCCAGCTGGAACCTCTGCAGTATACGTCCACACGGATCAATCTCAAAAGTGGTGGACTTCTTCTTGGGGTTGAGTCGCACGTCATCCTGAGCAACCTGTCCTCCGTAGCTGCTGCAGCGTAGGAGGAAGGCTACCGACGCGAACAGCCTGCCCGCCGCAATTCGCTCCGAATGCAGGAGGGGATCTGCATTTTAGTCCTCAAGGAGATTCTTCCCCGCCTGAGGCGGGTCAGAATGACATATTGTCCATTTTGTTAAGTAATACTTTCTCCACCACTTTCGAGGCTGATCCTTGCCCTAGCGCCATGTTCACGCTTGCTTTTTCTCTCAGCCCTCGTACACTGACAGGAGATGGTCAACCCCAGAAAGGACAATCCGATGGAAAAACAGCTTTCTGCTCTTCGTCCGCCAAAGATCCCTCCCCGCGTCTGGTACCTGAGCCTGGTCAGTCTGTTCAACGACACCGCCTCCGAGATGCTCTATCCCATCATGCCCATCTTCATCACCTCGGTACTCGGCGCTCCGGTGTTCGTGATAGGGATAATCGAAGGAGTTGCCGAAGGTGTGGCGGCACTGTTCAAAGGCGTCTTCGGCTACTGGTCAGACCGCCTGCAGAAGCGGAAGCCCTTTGTGGTCACCGGCTATGGCGCTGCCGCGGTCTCCAAACTGCTCACTGCGCTGGCCTACAGCTGGCCTCTGGTCCTCTGTGCCCGGCTCGTCGACCGACTGGGCAAGGGTTTAAGAACGGGCGCCAGGGATGCGCTGCTGCTCGAGGCCTCAGACGACTCGAACCGGGGCTTCATCTTTGGCTTTCACCGCGCCATGGACTCGCTGGGCGCCGTCATCGGCCCACTCATCGCCCTGGTCCTGCTGAACAGCTTTCATTTCTCTATCCGTCACATCCTCTTCATCGCCGTGATCCCGGCATCCCTGAGCCTTCTGTTCTTTTTTCTAGTGAAGGACACTACGCGCAAGATACTGAGCAACAAGGTCACGCTCTCTCTTTCGATCCGGGACATGCCGGCGAAGTACAAACAGTTCCTCCTCGGCATGACCATCTTTTCCCTGGGCAACAGCTCTGATTCCTTCCTGATCCTGCGAGCGCAAAGCCTGGGACTTTCGCTCAGCCTCGTGATCTCTGCCTACATGATGTACTACCTGACCAATGCCCTCATGTCAGCCCCGGCTGGCCGCGTCGCCGACCGCATCGGGCCGAAGAAAGTCCTGATCGCCGGGTTGGTGATCTTTACCCTCGTGTACACCGGTTTCGCCGTGAACAGTATGCCGGCCATGGTCTGGGTGCTATTCGCCGTCTACGGTCTCTACATCGCCTTTACCGACGGCGTATCCAAGGCGCTCATCGGATCCATGACATCAGTCGAGAAATCGGGCACCGCGTATGGAACCTTCTACACCGTCACCAGTCTCGCCACTCTCCTCGCCTCCATCCTCGGCGGCATCCTGTGGTCAGTGTTCTCTCCGGCCATCACCTTTGCCTTTGCCGTGATCTGTACGCTCGCAGCGCTTGTGATTTTCACCAAGCTGTAATGGTATTGTCCCGCGCAGGGATGTCGTTCGCGAACGACTATCCCGCAGGCGGGAATCTACCTGATAGCGTGCTCATAAGTG
>MNZT01000077.1 GCA_001873755.1 Candidatus Wirthbacteria bacterium CG2_30_54_11
TGAGAACATCCCAAGGTATGATCCGGTTCATCTCCTGCAAGAAACGTTCGCACTTGAGAGACTTTTTGTTCTGGGCTATGGCTAGAAAGCTGTTCTGATACATGGGCTCTCTCCTCATCCTTGGCTAACTGCCATCATTTTACTCGTTTTACTCACTACCGTGTATCCCATTTTTCAGAGTGTCCTTTAGTGAGCGTTTTCATCCTATTATACTTGAAGATTGGACTCGGGTGAAATTTTCTTTCCGCTTTCTGGCTTTCGGGAGAGGGTAAAGGCGGAGGAAAGGATGAACAGGCCGCCGACGATCAGATTCCAGGTGAGGTGCTCGTGGAAAAATGAGATGGCAAATATGAGAGCACTGATGATCTCCATGTAGGCGAGGATTGCGGCATGAGATGACTTGATTTTTTTCAGGGCAAAAAAGAACAAGCCGAAAGCCACCAGACCGATCAGTATGGCATAGATGGTCGCAGTACCCACTTGCCACAGTGCAGGCTTGGGGTTTGTGAAAAAGAAAACAGGCGTATAGATGACTGCCCCTGCAAAGTTCTGATACATGATCGTTTCAGCCGGGGTGTAGGCGCTGGCATGCTTTTTGAACAGCAGCACGGTCAACGAATACAAAAGGGAAGAGACGATCAATGCACCCATGCCTATCGTGCTGCGATCAGTGAACTGCAGGTCACGGGAACTGGAAATGATGACCGTGCCGGTAAAGGCGAGAAACACCATGGCGAGGTCTCGCCGGGTATTCTTTTCCTTGAACAGCAGTGAAGACAGGATCGTAGCGAAAACTGGCCAGGTGTAGGTGAGGATTACGGCGGTACCGATCGAACAGTACATGAATCCCAGATAGTACAGTGGTACCCGGACTGCATTCAAAAGCGAGGTGAGCAGCATCGTGCGATCACGGAAATTGAACCGATAGCCGCGTTGAAATCCAAAATAGATACCGAGGACTAGGGTGGGGACAGCCAGCCGGAAAAAACTGAGTGAGGTGCTGGGAATCCCGAGAATCCTGACAAATGCTCCGGAAGAGCCCCAGATGAGAGCGGCGAGGATGACGGAAAGATAGGGGTTCATGCCTGTTTCACCTCGATCCATAACGACTTGAGATACTGTTCGCCCGGAAAGTCACACGGCATGGGAGCAAAATGCTTCGAAAGGATCGAACGGCCAGCTGTCTGAATGCCTGCTTGTACCTGTTGTTCAAAATCCTCGGCACTGTGTGTCCGCGTATTGGCACAGCAAAGCATCCAGCCGTCTGGTTCCAGCACCTGAGCTGACAGGTGGACGAGTTCGCCGTAGTCGTTTTCGACTCTGAAAACCTTCTTCTTCTCTCCCCGGGAAAAGGTCGGAGGATCGAGGATGATGCTATGCCAGGTGCGGCCTTTGCGGGCAAAAGCCAGGAGCCATTGGAACACATCACCCTTCGTGAAGTAGTGCTGCGCAGGGTTGAGGCTGTTGTGCTGAAAATTCTTCTGCCCCCAGTTCAGGTAGGTGCGGCTCAGATCTACGCTGGTCGTAATCGCACCTGCCACGGCCGCCGCGACGGAAAAACCGCAGGTGTAGGCGAACAGGTTCAGCACCCTTGCATCTTTGCCATCGATCTGCACTCTTGTCCCAACCTCTTGACGGTTATTCCGCTGGTCGAGAAAGATGCCTTGAGAGTATCCACTCATGAAATCTACCTCGTACCTGATACCGTTCTCGAGTACGCAGAAGGGTTGTTCGATCTGCCTGCCTGCCAGATGAACAGGGGACTCCTTCTGATGCTGGTCGAGGAGTTTGAGATAGGCCGATCCGGCCTGCAGCTCGCTAGCCAGTTCTTGCAGCTCCTCGATCGAAAAGGAGTTCTCATCTTTGATCTGGATGAGTGCCCGTCCGTCAAACCAGTCGATCCAGAGGCCGGGGCAGCCGTCACCGGCTCCGTCGATCAGCCGGAAACAGTTCGTATCTGCTGAAGCGATGTCTTTCCTTTTGTCTAGGGCCTGTTTTACAATCTGTTCATACAGTTGGGGCATGGTTTCTCTCATATTTCCTTGACCGCATGCCGATATTGTACCCGATAGTCGCGATGAACGGAACCGGCAGGAAAAACTGTTTGACTTTCCCTCGTCGGCAGGTATACTAGCAACGTATCTTTTGCACCTTTGCGTTCAGGTCACCACCAATGGAAGTGAGGTGAAGCGCCCGTCAGGACGCCATTCCTCCGCAGTCGCGCTACTGTACAGCCAGAGCTTTTGGTATGACCATAATTGTCGCCGTGTTGCTCCGCGGAAAGAGTGACTGGCGTGAGATAGATTTAACATGTATGGTCCTTCTTTCCGGAAAAGAAGGATTTTTTAGTCTCAAGGAGGCAGTGTGAACAGATCAAAGATCAGTTCCGTCGATGTCATCAGTGCGATTCTTCTCATCTCGATCTCGGTAGCCTGGCGGTATACCGTCTGGGCGTCGCATCTGGTAAATCTGTCCAATGTTGAGCTCATCACCGTGTCGACCATCGTCGCCGGGCTCATCCTCCGGTCCCGGTTGAGCTGGATCATACCCCTGGCAGCCGTCGCCCTCTCGGATGCGTTCATCCCGAACAATGCCACGACCATGCTCTATGTCTGGGGCGCCTGGTTGATGATCGGGGCCGGCAATCAGATGATCACGTCCAGGAAGACTCTGGCAGCCAGCGTTCCGGCTTCCTCAGGCAAACGGGTAGCCTCAGTGGCCGCTCTCGTCATCCTGCTCGCTCTGGCCGCGTTCAGCGGCCGTATTTTTTCTCCCATCGGCCGTCTGCTCAGCCCGGTTTCTCTGATTGTTCTTGGCATCTCTGCCCTGGTTGCCTTTGTCGCTCTGCGTCGGGCTTTCCCCCGTCTGTCCCTGGGGCTGGGTCTCGGTATCGGCTCGACCCTGTTTTTCTTCGCGGTGACCAACCTCGGTGTGTGGTTGGAAGGCATGTACCACATGTATCCCATGACCGCGCAGGGCCTGCTCACTTGCTATATGCGCGGATTGCCGTTCCTCGAACGACAGATGAGAGCGACCATCATCCTCGTGCCCTCTGCCATGGTGGCCGGTGAAGCGGTCGTACGGTCGCTGTCCCGTTTTTCTATCCGCTCACGGGCGGCTCAGAAGATTTAGCATTGCAATTAACCACAAAACTATTTCAGGAGTTCAGCATGAAAAAGTTAGGTATTTTTTACCTGTGTGCGGTTGTCCTGTTCGCTTCTGCCTGTTCGGTGTTCCCGTCAAAAAATACGGACGCTGGTCTCCCTTCGGTGACCACCACCGCGGTCAATGTCACCATTTCCTATGCCGAGGATAACAGCTCGACCGTGCCCGTCATCGTCGACAAAGGGGCTAGTGCTTTTGATGCTCTGCAGAAGCTCACCACTGATAATTCCATGCCTCTTGATTTCAACCAGAGCGATTTCGGGGTCATGATCAACGGCATCAACGGCGTGATGAGCGACAATGTGGAGGGCAAGTACTGGCTGTGGTATGTGAATGGCTCCATGGGCAGCACCGCTTGTGATCAGTATGTGGTAGAAGAAGGTGATGCTATCGAGTTTGAATACGGGGCCGGGTTTTGATCTGATCTGTTTGCTTTTTCTTTTGGCAGACCGGGCAGAAGTAGGTGCTCCGGCCAGCCTGGGTGAGCTTATCGATCGGGTGACCTTTGGGACAGCAGGACTTCTGATATACCTTCAGGAAGTTCTGGAAGCCACCCGTCTTGTTGTCGACGCGTCTGTAGTTTGAGATGGTCGTGCCGTTGTGTCCTATGGCTTCGTTGAGCACAGCTCGGATTTCTTTGACAAGTTTTTTGAGGTGAGAGGATTCCAGCGATCCTGCTCTGACCGCCGGGTGAATTTTTGCGCGGTAGAGTGCTTCACAGCCGTAGATATTGCCGATACCGGCAACGATACTCTGGTCGAGGAGCAGGTTCTTGAGGGGGCTTTTTCTGCGCCGGAGGCGGTCCTGCAGGTATTCTGCTGTAAAACCGGGATCAAGCGGTTCGATCCCCATGCGCTGTTCGAAAAACAGAGGGCCCTGCGACCGTTGCACAGTGATATGGCCAAAGGTTCGTATGTCATCGAAATAGAGAAAACTGTCGTCAGAAAGGGCTAACTGAGCCCTGAGGTGGGTCGGTCGGGTGTCTTTGCTGTCGGCCAGTATCAGCTTGCCGCTCATGCCGAGATGGATGATGATGGTGATGTCCGTGACCAGCCGGAAAACGAGGTATTTACCTCTCCGGTCAATGGACCGGATCATTCCGAAATGACACGGGATATCCGTTGCGGCGGGCAGGTATCGGACTGTTCCTTTTCTGATCTCAAGAATATCCAAAACTGACTTTCCGATGATCTGACTTCTCAGTTCTCGGACGATGGTTTCGACTTCAGGCAGTTCTGGCATGGGTACTCCTTTTCATATGTAGAGACATGCCATGGCATGTCTCTACATATATTGCATTGACGATTGATTCGGCCTGGACCCGTTTTATGCCATGAGTTTGAACATATCCTTGGTCGCGCCGCAGACCGGACACATCCAGTCGTCAGGGATAGACTCAAACGCTGTGCCGGGGGCTATCCCGCCGTCTGCATCGCCCTTTTCGGGGTCGTAGATGTACCCGCAGGGTTCGCACTGGTATTTTTGCATAGTCAGACTTTCGTTCTAATGGGCTGGGTAAAATGGCGGAAAATGGCCACCTTGTAATAATAACAAGGTGATTCTATAATGGCGCTTGTGGGAAAGTCAAACAACTACGAAGGGGAAATCCATGACCGACGCACTTCATACAGCAATAGAGAATGCTATTGATGCCGAGATCAGGATCAGGGATTTCTACCTGTCAGCCGTGGGGAAAGTGGAGTCAGACCTCTCCCGCGATGTGCTCAAATTTCTGGCTGCGCAGGAGATGCGCCATATTGCTGATATTCAGGATTTCCATAAGAGCATCGATGGAGCACTGATCCAGTTCAACCTGGATGAGCGTATCGCCGTGGTGACCAGGGACAAAGCGCGTGAATTTTTTGGTCAGCATCGAAAAGATTTTGAGGCGACCGTCGATGCTTCACCGCATGATGTGGAGATCTATCGTCTCGCTCTGGCTATGGAAAAGAACGGATACACTTTTTATCATACGCAGGCCCAGGCTGCCGTGGATGAGAGGGCACGCAGGCTTTTTTCTTTTCTGGAGGCAGAAGAGATCGAGCATTACGAACTCATCGAGAACATCAGTGCCTTCTTCCTCGATCCCGTGGGCTGGAACACCAAAGAAGAGAAGTGGTTTTTTGAAGGGTAGCCGGTTCGTGTGCGCATATGTGCATCCAAGCCCGTCTGTCCGGCGGGCTTTTTGTAGAGATTGACTTGGTATTTAACTAAGACTAATATGGTATTAGTTGTGTACAGTCTTTTCTACTAGGGAGATTAGATGACCGCAGTGCTGGGAGCTGAACCTTTTTACCTGAAAGATCTCATAGACTATGCCCCCGGGGCGATCGTAAGCAAGACACTGGTGGATGGACCCGCAGGGACCCTCACACTTTTTGCTTTTGCCGGCGGGCAGGGTCTCAGCGAGCATACTGCACCCTATGACGCTATTGTACAGGTCATGGACGGGGAGGGAGTATTTGTGATCGGAGGAGAGGCCCGGACGGTCACAGCTGGCCAGATGCTCATCATGCCTTCTGACGTACCGCATGCGGTACAGACCGTTGCGGACATGAAGATGCTGCTCACTATGATCAGATCACAGGAGAAAAAATGAAGCGCAAGATCATCCGTATCGATGAAGAAGCCTGCACTGGCTGTGCGCTCTGCATCCCGAACTGTCCGGAAGGGGCTATCCAGGTCATCGACGGCAAGGCCCGGCTCGTGAGCGATCTCATGTGCGACGGGCTGGGAGCCTGTCTCGGACATTGTCCGGAGGGGGCGATCACCATCGAAGAACGCGAGGCCGAGGCTTATGATGAGGCCCAGGTCATGGCCAATATCGTGAAACAGGGTGCCAATACCATCAAAGCCCATCTGAACCATCTGCGGGATCATGGTCAGACCGATTATTTTGAACAGGCGAAAGGATATCTCATGAAACATGGCATAGAGATCCCGTCCGATGCACCAGCAGCTGATGTCCTGCATGCACATGCAGGCGGTGGATGTCCGGGCTCGCGGAGCATGTCTTTTGCTCCAGGGCAGGCAGGAGAGGCTGCAGCGGTTCAGCCTTCTCAGCTGACCCACTGGCCGATCCAGCTGCACCTGATCTCGCCCGATGCGCCGCAGTATGCCAAGGCCGATGTCCTGCTCGCGGCTGACTGTGTGGCGTTCAGCCTGGGGCAGTTCCATACGGAGTACCTGAAAGGTAAGGCCCTGGCCATCGCCTGTCCAAAACTCGACAGCGGCAAAGAGATCTATCTCGAGAAACTTCGTTCCCTGGTAGACGATTCCCTGATCAATACACTGACGGTCATGATCATGCAGGTGCCCTGCTGCGGCGGTTTACTTGAGCTTGCCAAACAGGCAGCTGCCTCTGCCAAACGAAAGATACCTTTGAAATATATCGTGGTCAGCCTGCAGGGCGGGATACTGGCCGAGGAATGGGTATAACCGTCCTTCGGGCGAGATCCTCATGAGGTTTCGGATCTCAAAACCCCCCCGCTTCCTTGAAGTGGGGGGTTTTGCCGTCAGTACTGATCGAGTCGATCCTCAGACCGCTTGATAGCCGGCTTTGACTATGAGCTCTTTGACCCTGGTCACGTCTGCCTCGGTGGCGCCGGCCAGTTCAACTTCGCCGGTCTGGGTGGCGGGGTCCGTAGTCTCGACCCGGATGACCTTGGCGGCCAGGCCAGGGGTCGTGTCATCCTCGATCTCCATGCGGATCATGCGTGCACAGGAACCGCAATGCATATTTGCTACTTTGATGATCGTATTGCCCATGGGGGACCTCCGCTTGAGTAGAGGTTAGAGATACTTGTCGACAGCGGTTTTGAAGGTGTCGAAAGGATAAGCACCGCGGATAATATCGCCTGTCACGGTGCCGTCGCTGCTCAGCGTGCCGACGATGAATCCGGGGGTACCGCTCATGCCGGCATCTGCGGCATCTGCGATATCAGCGGTCACGGCGTTTTTGGTCTGTTCACCGTCCAGGCACTGACTGAACGCGGTGCTGTCCAAGCCTATCTCTGATGCGAGGACATACAGGTCAGACTTCTTCCCCTGTCCGTTGCCAGTAGTGGTAGCAAATACATTGTCGTGGAAGGTGAAGTACGCTTCATTGCCTGCGATCTTCTGAACACATTTGGCAGCCATGGCTTCTTCTGTTGCTACGGGATTGTGGCTGGGAACCGCGATGTTGTCACGGTAGACATAGATCGCATCACCGCTGTCTACGAGGTCAGTGATCATCTGGGGGTAGGTCTGTTTGGCGTGTCTGATGCAGAAGGGACATTCATAGTCGCTGAATTCTACAATAGCTACTTTGGCTTTTGATCTGTCACCGAGGTAGGGGGAGGTCCCGATCGAGGTTGATCCGGTCGCGGTCTCGGCGGTCGTACCTGTAGTATCTGTAGTAGTGGGATTGCCGCCTACCGCATCCAGTATGGCATCCCGGGAGGCCGTGATGCTGCTTTTGAGATTGCGGAAACCAAAAACGAGAATTATCGAAATTATGACAGCCGATAGCAATATAGCCGCCGGGATTACCACGGTCTGGAGATCCAGGGTGATATATTCGTCTGATTTGGCATCTTTAGGCGGGGCGGTCGACGAAGAGGCGGACGACAGTTTTGTTTCTTCTATCGGCTGTTCGAGGGACACGGTCTTGCTCACTTTTCCTTTTGCTGTTTTTGAGGGCATATGAGGGACTCCTTTGGTTACGAAAATACGATGCTCACTATACAACAAAGATCTATTATCGCAAAGGTTTCTTCGAAGTCGGACCGGTTTGCGAAAACCGGGAAAAAAAGATAGTATGCAAGCCATGGACAGATACGAGGATATCACGGTCATACTGCCGACCTTGAATGAAGGGCGGAATATAGCAGCTATGCTGCGGAGCCTCGGGATGTTGTATCCTGGGGCCTGTTTTATGGTCTCTGATGACGGGTCGACTGATGATACCCGGATTCAGTGTGCAAACAGCGCCGTACCTTGTCACTTCATCGATCGCAGTTCGCGTCCGGTCAAAGGCCTCACGGCGAGTGTTCTGGAAGCGATCGGGGAGGTGGGTACACCATTTTTTATCGTGATCGATGCCGACGGGCAGCATCCGCCGGAGAAGATCGCTCAGATAGTTGATTTATTGAGGAGTGGTACTGAACTCGTGCTCGCCAACCGGGTGCAGGTCGTGGGTCGCTGGGAGCTCCACCGTAAAGCTCTATCCCGGTTCGGTACATTCATCGGCCGGCTTTCTCTGAGACTGCGGGGTAGGAACTTCGGTAATGCGGATATCCTGAGCGGTTTTTTCGGTGTACGGACGGAGAAGTGGCGACAGGCATTCGCTGCCCGGGGAGGGGAGCGGGTTTTTTGCCCGGAGGGTTTCAAGATCCTTTTTGATTTCCTCAAGTGTGTGCCCAAAGATCTCAGGATCGGCGCTGTCGGGTATGATTTTCATATCAGGGGTGCCGGGTATTCCAAGCTGACATTCAGGGTTTATCGTCAATTTCTGCGGTCCTGTCTTTTATTTTGAATACCTTGAATACTATGAATATGCACAGTGCCGTGAAGGCTACCCGGTCTTTTGGTGGCAGACATCTGCCTTGGATCTCAATCGCTCTGGTGGCCGGGTTCCTGCGCCTGTGGCGGCTGGATGTTTTTCCACCGCTCACGGGGGATGAGGATATCTATCTGCATCTGGCAAACGGTTTTTTCAGCGGCAGACATGAGATGTTCGCGATCCCGTATTCCTATATGCCTCATCCGCCTCTGTTCTTCCTGATCGGTAATCTGTTCACTCTCATTTTCGGCTCTTCGATCCTGGTCCTCCGTACTCTGACCGCCCTATGCGGCATCGTGAGCTGTCTTTTGATCTACCGGGCAGGGCAGATCACCGGTGGCCGTGCGATGGGATGGGTAGCGGGGATCGCTCTGGCGGTCATGCCACATGCGGTGTATTTCAACCGACTGGCATTCGGGTACAGTCTTCTGGAGCTGTTCATGAGCCTGCTTGTGGTGGAGATGCTGGAATTCGTCCGGTCTGTTCAGGCAGGACGAGACCGGAGAGCGGTTCTGCTGGCAATCGCAGCCGGGATAGTGGCTGGTGCAGCTTCTCTGGTCGAAATGGGAGGTGTTGCGCTGGTCAATGCTGCTATCCTGCTGTTTATTCTTTTTTATCGCCGTCATGTATTCCTCGTGGGATTGGGTGCGATCGGGATCCCTGTCATAGGATTCGGGTGGGCATTCTTGCGTTCTCCTCACTGGTTTATCCTCGATCTGCGGGCAAATTCGGGCCGGGTAGATCAGTATGTGCTTCTGATTCTCGTCGGTCTTTTTGCACTCATCCTGTCGATCAGGCCGGTACGGCGGTCACTGTTACACCTGTGGCATTTCACCCTGTCGTTCATGCCCTGGTTCTGGCTGTTTTTCGGCTTCGTTCTGATCTTCCAGAGTTTGAGCCGGGATCTGATCGAAAATACGGCGTCGATCTACTGGCTGGGATGGTGGGGACTGTTGATATTAGTGGATGCATCGTGGAGAAAGTATTTTCTGTTCCCGGCCCTGGGGTTCCTCGGATATCAGATACTGGTCGACCGGGCCGCCGGCATGCTGGTCCCTCTGTTCCCGCTACTTTCCCTGGGAGTGGCAGCGCTCACCCGTGATTCATTCCGTACTGGCCAGGAAAAATGGGGAAGAAAGAGCACGTGGATGAGACCGCTGTTCGCGCTGAGTGCAGGAATGGTGATCGTGATCTCGTTCGGGCAGACCATCGATATGGTCAGCACGATCCGGGGAGTGACCACGCTCGATACCTACAGCCAGATCAGTGCCTACATCACAACTCACACCCGGCCAGGAGACCTGGTCATTGCTTCCCCGCTCATGGAGGGCATGGCGGACCGGAAGATGACGACCCTGACCCAGTTCATGTCGTATGGAGTTGATTTTGCCCAGCACTATTCGACCGGTGAGGAATATCGGACAGACCGATATTTTTATCCGGTGACCAGTGAAACGATAGCACTGGTCCTGATTGACGATACGATGCTGCAGGGGATTCGCGGGGGAGATGATGTGCCGGAGATGTTCAAGACCGGTCCCTCGAGTAAACTGCGGGAAATGGTCGTTTTGAGGGAAAAAAAGGACCCGGTCCTCAGCTGGCCCACGGTCAGGATCGGGACTTTCAATATTTTTCAGAATCCTGATCTTTGAACCTGCCGAACAGACAGGTTATATCTTACCCACGAGGTCAGCGCCAGGCTTGAGCGTAGCGGCTCCCGGGACCCAGCTGGCAGGGCAGACCAGACCTGCGTGTTCGCTTATGAACTTGGCTGCCTGCAGCTTGCGCAGGATCTCTTTGATACTGCGGCCGATGGAATTGTCATGCATTTCCATGGATTTCACTTTGCCTTCCGGATCCACGATGAAGGTCGCCCTTACTGATAGTCCCTCATCCTCGATATAGGTGCCGCACAGCCGGCACAGTTTGCCGGCTGGATCAGAGAGCATGGGATAGGTGATCTTCCGAATGGCAGGTGACTGCTCATGCCACGCCAGATGCGCATAGGCAGTGTCTGTGGACACACTGACGATCTGAGCATCGTTCTTCTGGAATTCTTCGTAGTAACTCTGAGCTTCCTCCAGTTCCGTCGGGCAGACAAAGGTGAAGTCCGCCGGGTAGAAGAGGAGTACGAGCCATTTGCCGCGGTAGCTGGCAAGGTCGATCTTCTGGATGTCATGCTCAAAAAAGGCGTCAAGTTCCAGGTTGGGGAACGGTTGATTGACGGTAATCATGTCTTTCTCCTGATTTAGATGTAACTTATGCTAGGATGCCGATCTCCCGGTGTCTGTCAGCGATAGTCTGCGCGAGCTCCGTGATGGCAGCATAGTCCTGTGTCTTCGGTATGCCTTTGTTGAAGACCGACCCCAGCTGCGTTACCTTCAGTCCGGAAAGCATTCCGGTCAGCTGTTCTGCTGCTTTGCCGCCCCAGCCGTAGGAGCCCATGAGCGCGGCGAATCTGGCTTTTGGCTTGAGCGCATTGATCAGATAGGCGGCAGAGACCATGGCCGGGTGCGCCTGTGTCAGTACGGTCGGGGCTGCCAGCACGATAGTAGCCGCTTCGACGGCAGCCATGGCCAGCTCACTCAGGTCAGTCTCCGCCAGGTCGAACAGGTCGACCTCGATATTTCTTCTGGACAGTTCAGTGTGCAGATGCTCGGCCATGAGGCGGGTACTGCCATGCATGGAAACATACGCCAGCAGCACCCGGTTTTTGACCGTTTCAGAAGTCCAGTCGCGATAGGCCTCCAGGATCAAGTCCGGGTGGTCGTACACCGGACCGTGGGAGGGCGCGATCAGATCAAAGGTGAGCGGAGCCAGTTTATCCAGATTCTTTTTGACCAGGTTCCGAAAAGGCATCATGATCTCGGCGTAGTACCGCTTGGCTGAGGTCAGGTTTTTCCCCTCATCGACGACCAGGAGCTCTTCCTGCGCGAGGTGCGAGCCTAACAGGTCACAGCTGAAGAGGATGTGGTCCTCCTCCAGATAGGTGGCCATGGTCTCCGGCCAGTGCACCCAGGGGAGGAGTATGAAGCGCAGGGTCCTGTCTCCGAGCGACAGAGTATCGCCGTCAGCGACGATGTCGAATCTCTCATCCTTCAGGTCGAGGTGTTCTATCAGCAGTGCCTTGCATTTTTCATTGGTCACTATCCGGGCTTTTGGATAGCGGCCAAGGATGACCGGGAGGGAACCGGAATGGTCCTGTTCGGCGTGATTGCAGATGACGAAGTCAATTTTCTGCCCAAGAGCTTCCAGGTTTTCCACGAGCACTGAGGTCTTCGAGGGGTCGACCGTATCGATGAGGGCGTTCTTTTCACTGCCCCGGACGACGTAGGCATTGTAGGTAGTGCCGTCGGGGAGCGGGATCAGAGAGTCAAAAAGACGACGGTCAAAGTCTTTTGCACCTACGGACGAAATGCCTGGCTTCAGTTCTTCTGGGGTCATGGCAGACCTGACTTAGGGATTATTATGACCAAAGGCAGGCAGAGCCCACCAACTGATAGCAATTCTGTATGAATTGTATAGGCAGGTTTCAGATACGTCAAACCGTTCGATTCAGTAGAGCCGGCCGCCGGCGGGGACCTCCCGGGAGGGCGTGATCAATATACAGTTCCCTCCTGCATCGGGCACTCCGAGCGTGAGCACCTCTGACCTGAAATGACCGATTTGCCGCGGTGGAAAGTTGACCACGCAGAGCACGAGGTGGTTTTGGAGCTGTTCTTTTGTGTAGTTGGCAACGAGCTGTGCTGATGACTGCTTGATCCCGATGTCCGGTCCCAGATCAATCCTGAGCTGATAGGCAGGCTTGCGGGCTTCGGGGAAGTCACTGACCTCGATGATCCTGCCGACGCGGATATCTACTTTTTCAAAATCATCCATGCTGATCATCGTCCCTGACTCCTTTGTCGTATGTATTTTTGATAACTGACAAGGCTGATGACAGGCCACGGCATCATGGTCAGCAGACCGGTCAGAGCCGGGAGGTAGAGTCCGATCCGTACGGCATCGATGCCTAATGTTATTCCCAGCAGGGCGTAGCCCAAAACCGGGAAAAGGAGGAATCCGGGGGGATAGGTCTGCGTCGCTTCCCGGTTACTACGAAAGGGTGCGATGAGATGGAACACCCCGCAGATCAGGCAGGATACCAGGAACCAGCCGAGGAAATTGCCGGCCGGGATACCGGCATAAATCCCGCCCGCGCTCCACGTCCAGTTGCCTGCCTGCACCATGAGCGGATCCATGACCATATCAATGCTGACGACGGCCAGAGCTTCCAGCAGGACCATGAGCACCGGGGTCAGAATCCTGTGTTTGACGAAAAATGTTCTGGCCGTCGGCTGCCAGAGAAAAATTGAGGAGATCAGCATATGACAGGTATAGGTGAATATGCACCAGTAGAGAGGAATCAGGATGGGGATATCAGTGATCGAGGGGATGCCTCTGACATACTGATAACTACCGCCAAAAAGGACACCGTTCCTGACGCCCAGGCTCTCGACCATAAGTCCGATGCCGGCTGAAATGAGGAAGAACAGAAATGTGCGCCTCCCTCCGATCGTCCACCAGCCGTGTACGCCAAAAGCCAGCAATGGCAGCAGGAGGACAACATGGGTAAAGAACCAGTTTTCTGCAAAATTCTCCGTACCGAGGATTCCTGAGGTTTCCAGAATGCCGGCCGCAGCGATAGCTGCCAGAACTGACCAGAGTATTTTGCCCTGTATCCGGACCGATGGTCTGAGCATTTATTTCCCCTGGACTTTGCGGGCAATCAATAGAAGCAGCTTTTTAGGGAGCAGCCGCATGAGAGCGACACCGAGGGAGTTCAAAAAACCGGGAATGATGACCGTTTGTCCTTTCATCAGTCCTCGATAACCTGTGCGGGCCACTTCATCGGCGCTCATCATTTTCAGGCGGCCATCAGGGACCATCTGTGCCCGCCGGAAGAAGTTGGTGTCGGTAGGACCGGGGCACAGCACGGAGACGGTGACGCCGGTACCCTGGAGCTCGCTTGCGAGTGCTTCCGAGAACGAGAGTACGAAAGCTTTGGATGCGTAGTAGATACTGGAAAATGGCCCGGGCAGGAAGGCGGCGATCGACGCGACATTCAGGATTCTCCCGCTGCCTCTCTCGATCATGGAGGGTACGACCAGGCGGGTGAGGTGGGTGAGGGCGACGACATTGACCTGGATCTCGTCGAGCTGTGTCTTCGATCCCAGTTCCGCAAAAGCTCCGTACGCTCCGAAACCGGCGTTATTCACCAGGACATCAACCGTGATGTGTTCTCTCTCCAGCTGCTCTGTGATGTGCTCTGCCGCGCCTTGCAGCGAGAGGTCAGCAGGGATGACGGTCACTTTTGCTTTATTCTGTCTGAGTTCACCTGCCACGGCATCCAGCTGGTTCGATTTTCGGGAAACCAGGACGAGGTGATACCCGTCTTTCGCGAACAGTTTGGCGAGTTCGCAGCCGATGCCACTCGATGCGCCGGTGATGAGTACGGTTTTTTCCATGGAGCCCCCGGTTAGAATCTGTGTAGGTTCTGCTGCATTGTAGCAAAACCGGCGAAGAGAAAATACTGGATTTGCTTTGCGCGTGACGCAGCGGACTTCTTCAGATTGTCCCGTTTCCGTTTTTGCATTATACTATTGAGACACCTGTTAGTTTTTTCTGTGCGGGTATATAATTCGCGCAGAGACTGTCAGCGACACCAATACCAAAGAAAGGGCGGACCATGCAGCTCAACGATTTTACCTTAAAAGCCCAGGAATCTCTCCAGAAAGCCCAGCATATCGCATCAGAACGCAATCAGCAGGTGCTCGATCCGCTGCACCTCCTGTCGGCAGTGCTCGTGCAGGAAGAAGGGATCGTGGTCCCGATCGTGAAGAAGATCGGGGCTTCGGCCGAAGAGCTGAAGAAGTCAGTGGATGAAAAGATCGAACAGCTGCCGCAGGTGACCGGGGCGCAGGTGCTCGGTCATATTTCTCTGTCCAAAGAGCTGGGCAAGGTCATGGAAACTGCTCAGGCAGAAGCCGGGAAACTCCATGATGATTTCATCAGCACCGAGCATATCCTGCTTGCACTGTGCGTAGAAGAAGGTCAGGCGCAAAAGCTTCTCCAGGGAGCGGGTATCACCTATGACCGTGTGCTCCAGGTTCTGACCGATGTGCGCGGCACTCAGCGAGTGACCGATCAGGCCCCGGAGAGCAAATACCAGGCGCTCGCCAAGTATTCTCAGAATCTCACGGCGCTTGCCCGCCAGGGCAAGATCGACCCGGTCATCGGCCGGGATGACGAGATCCGCCGGGTCATGCAGGTGCTTTCCCGCCGGACCAAGAACAACCCGGTGCTCATCGGAGAGCCCGGCACCGGCAAAACTGCCATCGCCGAAGGACTTGCCCATAGAATCGTTTCCGGCGACGTGCCGGAAAGCCTGAAAGGCAAGGAACTGATCTCCCTTGATCTGGGGGCTCTGATCGCTGGGGCGAAATTCCGTGGTGAATTTGAAGACAGGTTGAAGGCAGTACTGAAAGAGGTAAAAGCCAAGGAAGGCCAGCTCATCCTCTTCATCGACGAACTCCACACCCTGGTCGGGGCCGGCGCTTCGGAAGGATCCATGGATGCTTCCAATATGCTGAAACCGGCTCTGGCACGCGGAGAGCTCCACGCCATTGGTGCCACCACCATCAAGGAATATCAGAAATACATCGAAAAGGACGCGGCACTCGAACGCCGCTTTCAGCCGGTCCATGTCGGAGAGCCGAGCGTGGAAGATACCCTCGCCATACTTCGCGGGATCAAGGAAAAGTATGAGGTTCACCACGGTGTCCGCATCAAGGACGCAGCACTGGTGGCGGCGGTCGACCTTTCCAAACGGTACATCACTGAGCGTTTCCTTCCGGACAAAGCCATCGATCTGGTGGACGAGGCGACCTCTGCGCTTCGTATGGAGATCGACAGTATGCCGATCGAGCTCGATCAGATGCAGCGTCGCATCAGACAGCTGGAGATCGAAAAAAAGGCGATCGAGGGTGAGGAGACGGTGGCCTCGCAGAAGCGCCTCGTCAAGCTGGAGAGAGAACTGGCGGATATTCAGGAAAAGTACAATCAGCTCGCAGCCCACTGGAACAACGAAAAAGAGATCATCGGCAAGAGCCGGAGCATCAAGGCAGAGATAGATTCTCTGAAAAGGGAAGCAGAGATAGCCGAGCGCGAAGGCAATCTGGGCAAGGTAGCCGAGATCCGCTACGGCAAGCTTCAGGGGCTGGAAAAGGATCTGGAAAAACAGAAGAAACGGATGTCTGATATTCAGAAGGGCCAGCAGATCCTGAAGGAAGAAGTGACCGAAGAAGATATCGCCAAAGTCGTCTCCCGCTGGACCGGCGTGCCAGTGACCAAGATGCTGGCCAGCGAATCTGACAAGCTCAGTGATATGGAATCAGATCTGAAGAAGCGGGTAGTGGGTCAGGACGATGCGTTGACCAAGGTGGCCAATGCCGTGAGACGTTCACGTGCAGGCATTTCTGAGCCCAACCGGCCGATCGGTTCGTTCATCTTCATGGGTCCGACCGGCGTCGGCAAGACCGAGACCGCCAAGGCGCTGGCCGAGTGCATGTTCAATGATGATAATGCGATCACCCGGATCGACATGTCAGAATACATGGAAAAGCATGCGGTAGCCCGTCTGATCGGGGCTCCTCCCGGCTATGTCGGATACGAAGAGGGCGGTCAACTGACCGAGGCGGTCCGCAGACGGCCCTACGCGGTCGTGCTGTTTGACGAGATCGAAAAAGCCCATCCCGATGTGTTCAACATCATGCTGCAGATCCTCGATGACGGCCGTCTGACCGATTCCAAGGGCCGGGTGGTGAATTTCAAAAATACGATCATCATCATGACCTCCAATCTCGGAAGCGACATCATCCAGAGCTTTGCAGGCAAAGAGGACGCGGCCATGCGGGAACAGGTCATGACCCTGCTGCGCAAATCCTTCAAGCCGGAATTCCTGAACCGCGTTGATGAGATCATCATTTTTCAGAACCTTTCCGAAAGCCAGATCGGCGCCATCGTGGATATGCAGCTGGCTCTGGTCAAGCAGAGACTTGCGGACCGGCATATCACTCTGGAGGTCTCAGTCGAAGTCCGGGACCTCATCGTACGCAATGGCTATGACCCCATGTATGGAGCGAGGCCCCTCAAGCGTGTCATACAGACGGTGCTGCTCGATCAGCTGGCTCTGCAGATCGTGCGGGGAGATATCAAGGAAGGCGGTACAGTCCGGGTCGAGCTGAGAGATGGCGGAATAGCCTTTGCTTCGGGAGAGCAAAAAAATGAAGAAGGAGCCGGAGAGCAGCCGCCTGCGCAAACTCTTTTGCCGGCCGTATCAGGAAATTAGTGTGTTATGGACAGGGTTTTGCTATACTCTGAAGTGATAGAATTAATTTGAAGGATTTCCCATGATCTGTCCCGCCTGTATGCAGTCGGTCAACATCGCACTCGGAGTCGAAAAATGTCCGCTCTGCGGGGCCAGGATCCCTACCGGATCGGTGAAACAACCGACTGAAGCCGGAGCAGCAGCGTCCTCAGAGCCGGCGACGGTAATTCCGGTTTCCAGTGTTTTGCCTTCAGCAGGTTCCAAGGTCCTTTTGATCGAGGACGATCTGTTCATCAGTGAGATCTACAAACGCAATCTCGAAATGTCCGGGTATCAGGTGGATATCGCCATGGGCGGATTTGAGGGCAGGGAAAAGATCAAGGCCAATGTCTATGACATGGTGCTGCTTGATCTCATGCTGCCAGGCGTCAACGGCCTCGATATTCTGAAGGATATCAAGGGTAACGAGCAGACCCAGAAGACTCCGGTGATCATCGTCTCCAATCTGGAGCAGGATGAGATCATCGAACAGGGGCTTCTCCTGGGAGCCGCCAAATATCTGACCAAGTCCAGAATATCTCCTCAGGATATGGTTGCTGCGGTCAATGAGATCGTAGGACGCTGAAAAGCTGAAGTATGAAGAAGCTCCTCCGGCGAAATCCGAAGGAGCTTCTTTTTTTGACTAAGGTCTTGAGCTTCTGTCCTCAGGGCAGCTCGGGCAGTTTGTCAGAAGAGGTCAGTTCGTCAATTGTTTCTCCGGACGATGATCTGTCGGTCTGAAGCGAAGGCAAGGTAGTGAGAAAGGTGTCGAAGTCACCCGCATTCTGGACGAGAGGGATAGTCACGGGCCGGTTCAGATCGGTCAGGTTGATAGTGACACCGATGGATATTCCCGTAGATTCTGCGGTGTTTGGCGAAACGTCCAGTTTGATCTTTTTGACCACACCTTCGGCCTTGGTGATCCAGATCTCTCCGGTCAGATTGAACTGCTGGAGCTGGTTCTGGAGGTCTGAGATGGCGGTCTCGTCTGCAGCAGCAGACTGTGAAAGCTGCGCGACGAACGTGGTCGCCTGTTCACTTCGAAGTCCGGAAAACGAGTAATGGTAGGTGTCGACGTTATCGATAGTTTCGTCGCCGAGCTGGGTGACCTGATCAAAGAGATTTGTATTCTCGAGTGCCTTCTGGAGCGCAGGCACGTCAAAGCCCTGTTCCATTTCGCTGCCCATGACCCCGAGGGTGGAAAGATAGGGAAGGATGGACAGGGGGTTATTTGTAGAGCTGACCTCGTACCATTTGGGAGTATATGTTTCCGTGGTCCCGAGGATGGTATTTTCGGGACGTTCGAGCGAGAGATTGTTCAAGCTGAAATATACCTGTCTCGCTGCTTTCAGAAAGGCCAGGTCATCGTAGGATGCC
>MNZT01000050.1 GCA_001873755.1 Candidatus Wirthbacteria bacterium CG2_30_54_11
GCTGGCCAAGCAGGAGGAGGAAGTATTTCTGCCCTGGCAGGCGCAGCCGGCGATCCTGCCGCCGGACAAGGCCGGAGGGCTGCTCCTCAGAGCGCTTCGCGACGAAGCGCACCGGTTCGCGGTCAGCTACCAGCGCAAGGTCCGCGGCAAAGCTTTTCTGGAGGATGCATAGATGGCTCGACTTGTTCTGGCTTCCGCGTCCCCGCGCCGGCGAGAGCTGATGAACCTCTGGGGAGTCACGTACCGCATCGCACCTGCAGACCTTGATGAGGATCGAGCGACTGCTGAACTTGGTTCTTTTGATCCGTCTGCTATCGCACAGCATTTGGCTCGGGCTAAGGCTTTGGCGGTGTCGGCTGAGGACGATGAATATGTCATCGGTGTGGACACTCTGGTCGCGCTGGGTGATCAGATATTGGGGAAACCTGTTGACGAAGCAGATGCCTTTGCGATGCTGCACGCTGAACAGGGAAATGCACAGACTGTCCATTCAGGCTTGGCTGTAGTCCACCGGGGGGAAGTGGTAGGCGATGGGGTAGAACAGACCATAGTCAGGATGAGGCCGGTCCCGGATGAGGTGATATGGCAGTATATCAGGACAGAAAAGCCCTTCGACAAGGCAGGAGCATATGCGATCCAGGAGGGCGCTGGCAGCTTCATTGAGGGATATGAGGGATGCTATAACAATATCGTAGGTTTGCCTCTATGCCTCCTTTCTGCTATCATTAAAAGAAATTATTTGCCGCTGGTGATCCCGCCGTCCCTCCCGCCACGATGTTAGGACTCAACCTTAATAAATAAATAAAAATGGTTTTCTGGTATATCTTCGGTTTTCTGGCGGCCTGTTTGATCTTGGTTCGTAGTTCGTCTCTTCTGGTCGGGTCTCTGACCCAGATCGCATCCTATCTCCATCTGAGCGAATTCGTCGTCGGATTTCTCCTCATGGCTCTAGGGACATCCTTGCCGGAGCTTTTCGTGGCCATCAGCTCCAGTACTTCACACAGCGGGGAACTTTCCCTGGGCAATGTTCTGGGTTCCAATATTGCCGATCTGACCATCGTAGCCGGTATCGCTGCCGTCATGGCGAAGAAGATCAAGATCAGCAGCAAAATCCAGAAGGACGACCTCATCTTTATGACCTTTGTGGCATTTCTACCGCTGATCCTCATGTTCGATCATTACCTGAGCCGGGTCGACGGGATGATCCTCCTGGTCACCTACGGATTGTATCTGTACACATTGATGAAACAACGCAGTCATTTCAGCAAGCGTTTGAACCACACTACCCGTAGACAGTACCTGAAGGCTGTAAGCATTTTTACGGCCGGATTGGTACTGCTGGTACTCAGCTCTCAGTGGGTGGTCAAGTTCTCTGTACTGACCGCAGAGACCCTCGCTATACCGGTAATTGTAGTTGGGCTGATCATTGTTGCTTTTGGTACCTCGATACCTGAGCTGGTGTTCGAGGTGAGCGCAGCGAATGACCATCACGACGGGATGATGCTGGGAGATCTGCTCGGCAGTGTGGTGACCAACTCTACTCTGATCCTGGGGGTTACGGCACTCATCCAGCCACTTCATATCCTGGACTACGGTCTGGTTCGACCTGGTGTCCTGTTCATGTGGCTCACCTTGTTCCTCTTTCTGCGGTTTACGCGAGATGATGACGGATTTACGCGCAGGGAGGGGATGATCATGATCTCAGTGTATGCCTTGTTCATCTATATGCAGTTCAGCGGCGGACTTCCTCAGGGTATTGCCATCATGGTAGGGAACACCTGACCCCGCCTTCTTGTTTTGACCAAAATTCCGTGGTAGCGTGAGGCATGCCTAGCTGATTGGAGGTTGTCCCATGATCACAGTCTATGGGGTCCTGTGGTGTCAGGACTGCGAAAAAGTGAAGAAATATCTGGGGATCAGGGCTATCGACTATCGATTTGTCGACATCGGCTCAGATGCCGTGGGCAAAAAAATAGTTGAAGAGCAGGGGAAAGGTGATATCCGGGTGCCTATGGTAGATCTGGGAGAAGGCAGGATCCTGTGGGAACCGGATGAGGTGGCACTGTCGGCGGCCCTGGGTCAGTTGGCACCGGTGCAGGAAGAGTACAGGGAGATCATCATCATCGGGGCCGGACCGGCTGGTATGACCGCTGGTATCTATCTGGCACGGGAAGGCGCCCAGGTGGCGCTGCTGGAAAAAGCTGTGATCGGCGGGCAGGCGGCCACGACCTGGATGATCGAGAATTATCCGGGTTTTCCCGAACCGGTTTCCGGTCTGGATTTTTCCGAACGGCTGCAGAAGCAGACCGAGGCATATGGTGCTCAGATCGTGCCATTTCAGACCGTGACCGCCGTCAGTCGAAAGGGTGCTTATCAGTGTATTTCAACGGCGGAAGGGAATACCTACAGGGCGCGTGCCGTCCTGCTGGCGCTCGGCGCCCGCTACCGGACGCTTAATCTCCCGGGCGAGGAGCGGTTCATCGGCAAAGGTGTGCACTACTGCGCCACCTGCGACGGGGCGTTTTACAAGGATAAAACCATCGCGGTCGTCGGAGGGGGGAATTCTGCGGTCGAGGAATCGATCTTCCTCACCCGCTTTGCCCGCAAGGTTTACATCCTGGTCAGAGAGGAGCACCTGCAGGCTGAGGATATTTCGGTCAAAAAACTTCAGGAAAACAGCAAGGTAGAGATCCTGTATAAGACCGGAACCAGGTCGATCATAGAGTCAGAGGGCAGATTTGCCGGCCTTCGCATCGCTGACCTCGGCACTTCAGCTGAACGGGAACTTAACTGTGACGGTATATTCGTATTCATCGGCATGGAGCCTGCGACGGCATTCCTGAAGGGACAGATCGAACTTGATGGCAATGGCTATATCACCACTTCTGCCATGCTGGAAACCACCGCACCGGGCGTGTTCGCGGCAGGCGATGCGAGAGCCGGATCGGTCAAACAGATCGCCAGTGCGGTAGGCGAGGGCGCTGCCGCTGCCTTGATGATCAGAGATTATCTCAGACGCACCTAGGGGGCTGAAATGCTTTTGAATATCATCGTGAATACCATTGCCGTCTATGTAGCGGCCCAGGTCGTGCCAGGTGTCAGTATCGACAGCTTCCTTACGGCTCTGGTCGTAGCGGTGATCCTGGGGATCCTGAACACTTTTATGAAACCGATCCTTATTCTGCTGACGCTGCCCATCACGGTGTTCACTTTAGGGCTGTTCCTTTTGGTGATCAACACGGTAATGATACTCATAGCGAGCAACCTGGTGCACGGTTTTTCGGTGACCGGTAACTGGTCGGCCCTGTTGTTAGGAGTCGTTATATGGGCGGTTAATTCCTTCCTCCAGAGGCTGAAATGAGCGACCTGATTGGAGTTCAGGAAGTCAAGGAGCTTAGTGATCCAAAACCAGGCTCGCACAAAGGTGAAAATGGCAAGCTGCTCATCATCGTCGGGAGCGAACGGTACCACGGTGCTGTGTTGTACGCGACTAAAGTAGCCAGTAAATTTGTCGATCTCATCTATTTCTGTTCGGTTCCGGAAAATAACGATCTGCTGCGGTCTTTGAAATCCAGATCCTGCGAATTCATCGCCATTCCCCGGAGCGAAGCATATCTAACCGCAGCCTCAGTCGACGTGATCCTCATCGGACCCGGCCTCGGTCGGGGTAAAGAAGAGCAGCAGCTGGTAGAGCAGCTTATGAAGGATCATAGGAACAAGAAGTTCGTCCTCGATGCGGACGCGCTTCATCTGATCAAGCCAAAGTGGCTGCATGAGCGGTGCATTGTCACTCCGCACCGCGAGGAGTTCAAGGCGCTTTTTGACATGGAACCATCTGAGTCCGAAGTTTTGAACGCAGCGAAGAAGTATCACTGCGTGATCGTGTCCAAAGGGGAGACCGACCTGGTGAGCAATGGTTTTGAGCTCAAGTCAAACAGTACCGGCAATGCCGGTATGACCAAGGGCGGTACCGGCGATGTGCTGGCCGGCCTCACAGCTGCTCTGGCCTGTACGAACGATCCGTATCTGGCGGCAAAGGCGGCTGTTTTTTTGAACGGATTGGCGGGGGACAGGTTGCAGAAGCGGGTTTTGTATTACTACAACGCATCAGATCTCATCAGCGAGATCCCGAAGGCAGCAGCCTACATAAAGAAGTCATGATCTTTATGCTAGTCGACCAGGTACGCGATGAATCGCGTTTCTACAACGGATGGAATGTCGTCAGAATGCCAGGTGCGTTCAATGCATTGGTTCGTTTTATTTGTAGCGAAGCGATTCATCGCGTACCTGATAGCCTTGACGCTTCGTCTCTTCTTGACAGAATACTACGGTCACCATAGTATGTGTTTATAATTCATACTCGTTTACTATGATTTAGGAGAACAACATGAAACTGAAAACAGGTGATACCGCTCCATTGTTCACGCTAAAGGACCAGACCGGCAAAACTCATACGCTTTCCCAGTATCTGGGTAAATGGGTCCTGCTTTATTTCTACCCGAAGGATGACACTCCCGGCTGCACGGTCGAAGCCTGCTCCATCCGGGACTCCTGGGGAGCCTTCGGCTCACTGAACGCTGTTGTTCTGGGTGTCAGTGTGGACTCGGTTGCGAGCCATGCGAAATTTGTTGAAAAGTTCGAGTTGCCGTTCACCCTGCTTGCTGACGAATACAAGCAGGTGGTCAAGATGTACGATGTGCAGAAAGCCCTTGGACTTGTCGCAGCCCGAAATTCCTTCCTCATCGATCCGACAGGCAAGATCGCGAAGGTCTATGAGGCGGTGAAGCCGGAACAGCATGCAGCAGAGGTGCTGGCTGATATCCGCGAGCTGCAGAAAAGCAGATGAACGCTTGCTGCATCCCGGGTTCTGACATCAGGCTGAGCTTTGCCGACACTCTGCGCAGACCCCGTAGATGATGAGCGAGTGGGCAGAGGGTGTGAAAGCATGCTTTCGGGTGATCTCGTGCTGGTGCTCTTCGATGTCTGCGCTGACGAACTCGATGATGGCTCCGCATCTGGTACATACCAGGTGGTCGTGGTGCGTGGTGACCAGTTCGTAGCGGACCGCTTTTTCATCAAATGACCGGGGCGAGAGGATGCCTTTGTCCACCAGCAGCTTGATAGTGCGGTAGACGGTCGCGGCGCCGATACTCTCGTCTTTTTCTTTTACCCTGAGCACGATCTCTTCGGCGGTCAGATGGCTTGTCAATGCGGAAATGACCCTCATGATCACTTCCCGTTGTCTGGTCTGCTTATGGTCCGGCATATCGCCGTAGATAGAAACTTTGAGCGCTGCTTCCCGGGTCTCCTCGACCTGGATCTTTTCCGCCATACTGCGGCCCAGTGCGACCTTGGTACCTTTGACCCTGATGGCCAGAGGACCTTTTTTTTGATTGATCAGGACTTCTACCTGGCTGAGCGCCACGAGCCCCAGACCTTCCAGATGGCGGTTGAGCCTTTCGCCTCCCTGGATATGCGCGATGTATGCGGTGGTGCCGGGCTGTTCGTCTGAGAGGTTTGCCATGAGATCCCTTATCTAAAACCAAGGAGCAGACCTGCGGTCGCGACGATGAGACTGGCGGTATAGGCCCAGATGAGGGAGAGGATGATGGAGACCGTCATCCAGCGTTTACCTATTTCTTGCTTGATGACCGTCACTGTCGCGAGGCAGGGCGTATAGAGGAGCACGAAGATCATGAGTGCAAAGGCTACTCGCGGCGTCATCGCACTGGAGAGTGCAGTGGTGAGGTCAGCTGTAGCGGCACCGGTGAGATAGAGTGTGCCGAGCGTCGAGATGACCAGCTCCTTGGCATAAAATCCTACCATAAGCGCGATCGCGATCCGCCAGTCGAATCCCATGGGCCGCAGGAGCGGCTCCATGAGCATCCCCAGTTTTCCTGCCCAGGTCGAGGCCAGGTTGCCGCTGCTTGAAGCGCTCAGCGGGAAGGTGGTGGCTGCCCAGACGATGACCGACGCCGCGACGATGACTTTGCCTGCACGCAAAATGTAATGCTTGACCCTGATCCAGACGAAGGTGAGGACGGTTTTGAACGAGGGTGTGCGGTAGTCAGGCAGCTCGAGGATGAAATCCGAGGTATTTTTTTTTGCGATGTATTTTCCCAGTATCCTGGCCATCATGATGGCAGACAGGATCCCCAGCACATACAGGATGAAAAGTATGGTGCCCTGCATACGCAGGGGGAAGAAGACCGAGGTGAGCAGGATGTAGACCGGCAGACGGGCAGAGCAGCTCATGAACGGTACGATGAGGCAGGTCAGGATTTTTTCCCGGCGGGTGGTCAGCGTCCGGGTGGCCATGATGGCCGGGACATTGCATCCGAACCCGAGGATCATGGGGACAAAGGACCTGCCATGGAGCCCCAGGCGGTGCATCCATTCATCCATGAGAAAGGCAGCTCTCGCCATATAGCCGCTGTCCTCCAGGAGCGAAAGCGCGATGAACACCAGAGCGATCTGGGGTATGAATATGGCGACGGAGCTGATTCCGCCCAGCAGCCCGTCGGTGAGGAAAGCTCTGAGCAGGGTGTCCGGAAAAACCGACCGGATACCGCCTGACAGCGCAGCGACCGCAGATTGCAGCCAGGCCGTGGGCCAGGCGCCGAGAGAAAATATCAGCTGGAACATGAGCCACATGAGCAGAAAGAAGATGGGCAGGCCCAGGTAGCGGTGCAGCACGATGCGGTCGATCTTTTCGGTGCGCGAGATACCCTGCTCCACGACGGAATAGGTTTTTTTGATGATGCCGTTGATATAGGCATAGCGGTCCTGGGCGATGAGCGAACCGCATTTCTGGCCGAGCGTACAGGACAGTTCCCGGCTCGACTCATCCAGATGCTTCTGCAGGTCAGCCGGCAATTGTCCGGCGAGGCTCCGGTCGCCTTCGAGCAGCTTGATGGCCAGCCACAGAGGAGGGAAGCCGCCGGGGAGAGCAGGGATACCCGCAAGTTTCTGCACGATGCGGTCGAGCTGCTGATACACCGGAGGGGAAAAATAGGGAGTCCTTTCGGCAGGCGCTCTATCGGCGATCAACCGGACCGTTGCGGGGATAATCTCGTCCAACCCTTTGCCGTCGGTGGCCTCGGCTGAGACGACCGGGACGGACAGCAGGGCAGAAAGTCTGGCGGTGTCGATAGTGATGCCCTGTTCCCTGGCGGTCTTGCTCTGGTTCAGCACGATCAGCAGGGGGATGCCGAGCTCCAGCAGCTGCAACGTCAGGTACAGGCTGCGTTCGAACGCGGTCGCGTTGATGATGTTGATGACCGCGTCCGGCCGGTTCTTGAGCAGGAAATCGCGCGTGACTGTTTCATCGTCAGTGTATGAGGTCAGACCATAGGTGCCGGGGAGATCGATGAGGTTGAGGTCGTATCCCTTGTATTTTGCTTTGCCGGACTGCTGCTCAATGGTCACCCCCGGGTAGTTGGCCACATGCTGGTGAAGCCCCGTGAGACTGTTGAAAATGACGGATTTGCCACAGTTCGGGTTGCCGGTCAGGGCGAGGGTATATTTTTTCAGTTGTGCGGGCATATCGTGTTATCGTAATTGAGAATCATTCTCAGTATAACATACCCAGGTTGTTATTCAACTTTCGTTTTGAGACATAAAAAGAACTCCTGTGCAGCGGTTCAGAAACTCTCCGGGCAAAAAGATAACGAGATGCTACCTGCGAGTCGCCGCTTTCAATGAACCGACATAGGATCCGATTTGTTGCAGTGCATGATCGGGAGAGGCGGTGTTATACTGGTCAATAATGGCGCTACCAACGATGGCAATATCAGCTATTTTGCCGATCTGCCGGATGTGATCAGGGGTTTTGATCCCGAAGCCGATGCCGAGTGGGAGATCGAGATGCTTTCGAACTTCGCCGATGTAGGAGGCTAGATGACTGTCCAGTTCGGTCCTGCTTCCCGTGATCCCGTAGGTAGAAAAACAGTAGGTGAAGCCTCGGGTGAATGTGGCGATCTTCTCGAGTCTGACCTTCGAAGTAGCTGGCGAGACAAATGTGATGTTGATCAGGTCATGTTCATCTGCATGCTGGAACAACAGTTCGTCCTGTTCTTCTTCGATCGGCATGTCCGGGATTATCAGTCCGCTGACACCGGACTTTTGGGCGGCTGTGCAGAATTCAGCGGTACCATAGCTGAACACCAGATTGTAGTAGCTCATGATCAGTACCGGTATATCCACCTGCTCACAGATTTCGCTGATAGCGCGCAGACACTCCGGGACTGTGATCCCTCTGTCCAGTGCGGTCTGATTGGCGGTCATAATGGTTGGACCGTCTGCGACCGGGTCAGAGAACGGGATCTGGATTTCGAGAAAGTCTGCTCCTCCTCTGGCGAGAGTCCGGGCGATCTCGATGCTGGTCGGCATGTCAGGGTACCCCAGGACGAGGTGGGTCATGAGGCCGGTTGTGTTGCTGGTTTTGAGTTGGTCGAGCCGTTCAGAGATCTTGTTCATATTGGATACGCCATAAGTATTCTAGGTGGGTTTTCGCTATTTAGTATCTGATTGTTTTTCCCGGTCGATCACCGACTGGAGAAAATCGAGCCATTTGCTGTCTTTGACCGCTTCGGCCACGATGAATATGTCTTTGTCCCCGCGTCCGGACAGGTTGACTACGATCGATTTTTTCTGTGGGAGTGTCGGAGCAAGCTTGATCGCTTCGGCGACTGCGTGGGAAGATTCCAGGGCTGGCAGAATGCCCTCGGTACTGGCAAGCATCCGGAACGCTGCGATGGCTTGTTCGTCAGTAGCATAGGTGAGATGGAGCCGCCCTCGATCTTTCAGGTAAACGATCTGGGGGCCCACACCAGCATAATCCAGTCCAGCCGAAATGCTGTGGGTATGGGTCAGCTGGCCGTCAGTGTCCTGCAGGAAGAATGATTTGTATCCTTCTACTACGCCCGGACGTCCACCTTCAAACCGAGCAGCGTGGTCTCCGAGTTTCTCGACTCCTTTGCCTCCGGCTTCGACGCCGATCAGATGTACCTCAGGGTCGTCCAGAAAAGCGTTGAAGATACCGAGAGAATTGGAACCACCGCCCACACAGGCGATCACATAGTCAGGTTTTGGGAATCCATGATCCTGGATTTGATCCTCGACCTCGGCACCGACGATAGCTTGGAAATCGCGATTCATGGAGGGATAGGGATGCGGTCCCAGGCAGGATCCTATGATGTAGTGGGTCGTCTCCACCGTGGCGATCCAGTCCTTCAATGCTGCGTTCACCGCGTCTTTCAGGGTTCGGGAGCCAAATCCTACCGGACGTACCTCGGTGCCCAGCTGTTCCATCCAGAAAACATTGGGCCGCTGTCGTGCAACGTCTACTTCCCCCATGAACACGGTGCATTCGAAACCGAATCGAGCGGCCACGGTGGCAGTGGCTAATCCGTGCTGCCCCGCACCAGTCTCGGCGATGATCCTTTTCTTCCCCATCCTCTGAGCGAGAAGCGCCTGGCCCAGGCAATGGTTGATTTTGTGGGCTCCGGTATGGTTTAGTCCTTCATTTTTGATGAATATCTGGGCTCCGCCTAATTGTCTGCTGAGATTCTGCGCATGGTAGAGCGGTGTGGGACGACCGGAAAAATGATGATAGAGGTCCGTGAGGTCCCTGGCAAAGCCGGGGTCACGACGGGCGTCGTCGTAGGCTTTTTCGAGCTCTTCCAGGGCAGGCATGAGCATTTCGGGTACATACCGGCCTCCGTAGGCGCCGAAGTGACCGCGATCGTCGGCATCATACGATGTTTTGAAAAAAAGTTCCTTCATGGCGGGACCTTTTGTTAATAGGTGATCAGGTCAGATCAGTATAAGCAAGTTCGCGGTAACCAGCGGTGGCGATCGCATCGTGGAGGCTTGGCTGATCAGATTCGATGAGTACGATCGCTTTGTCCCGGGAGATGCCGCTGGGAAACACCTGGATAGAACCGACAGTATCGTTCACTTTTGAGATAGCTTCCAAAAAATGCGCCATTGATCCCGGGACATCGTCTATTTCTACGGCGATGAGCTGATCGATCTTGACCAGCAGACCGGAATCGGTGAGCGATGTCTGTGCCTTGATCGGATCATCCACGACGAGACGGATGGTATCTCCCATCTGGAGTCGGGTGATCGACATCATCACTCCATTTACTCCGGCTTCTCCGATGATCCGGGTGACCTGGATGATATGGGCCAGTTCTGGCGAGACGAAAACGGTTATGCGTTCAACTGACATTGTGGACCTTTGTTGAGGATTTAGGCTGCACTTCGAACCTGATCAATAAAATCGCTGATGAGAGTTGAGTCCTTGATCCCAGGGGCGATTTCAACCCCGCTCGACACATCTACGATAGCTGGCCGGATCAATTCGATGGCTTCCCTGACATTTTGGCTGGTCAGGCCACCGGAGAGAGCGAGTGGTTTGCCAAACAGTGCAGCTTTTTGGGCCAGTGCGAGGTCAAGCGGCAGTCCGAGGCCACCGGATCTTTTCGTCGGATGGAATGCGTCGAGATGCAGGACGTCAACGACACCGAGGTATGGTTCCATCTCGTTCACACTGAGCTGGTCCTTCAAGGGAATAGCTTTCCATACTTCAATACCCTCATCCCGCAGCCTCTGGCAATAGTCCGGTGGCTCGTGTCCATGCAGTTGAACAGCATCCAGGTGGCAGAGAGTGATAGCGTTCTGGACAAAGGATGATGGTTCGTCAACGAAAACGCCAACCAGGCGGGTATTCGTCTGCTGATCAGATGTTGATTTGATCGCAGTGGTGAGCGAAGCGGCCTGCTCGATCGTGAGAAATCTGGGCGTCTCAGGCCGACTAAGGATAAAACCCAGATAATCAATCCTGGTCTCCAGACAGTATCTGGCTATAGCGAGATCCCGTATGCCACATATTTTGATCCGGGTCATGGCACTGCTTTCAGAGTGTGAATTGAGTTTCCGATATCACTGCTTTTCATCAGACTGGTGCCGACCAGAACTGCATGAGCTCCGGCAGTCCGGACTCGACTGACGTCCTCAGGTGTACTGATCCCTGACAATGCGACGAGCAGGGTTTCTGATGGAAACAGGGGAGCCAGACGTTCGAACATAGCGAGGTCTACAGTGAAATCAGTCAGATTGCGGGTATTGATCCCGGCGAGAGGAGCATCGCTGTCGATGATCTGCCTGATATCGTTTTCGTCATGCGCCTCGACCAGGCAGGACATGCCGAGCGAGTGAGCAAGCGACTGGAGTTCATCGAGATGGCCTGCTGATAGTATCCGGCTGATGAGCAGAATAGCATCTGCTCCCAATAGTCTAGATTCGTATACCTGGTACTCATCGACGATAAAATCTTTTCGCAGGAGCGGTTTGGTCGTGTGTGTATGGGCACGGGTCAGGAGGCCAAGATCACCATGGAAGAAATGCGGCTCGGTCACGATCGACAGGGCATCGGCTGCGCTCTTCGCATACGCCTGAAAGATGCGATCAGGGTCGGATTGTTCATCGAGCTGACCAGCTGAGGGGGAAGTATTTTTATATTCTGCTATCAGACCCATACAGTTTCGTTTTTTTTGGTCCTGAAGCGTTTCCAGCAGGTTTGATACCGGGGTATCATGATCTTCGAGTCGTGCTTTGAGTTCGGCAAGAGGAACCTTGCTCTTTTGCTCTGACAGGTCTTCACGAGTGCGATCAGTGATTTTTTTCAGGATATCTGGCTGGTTCATGAGGTGCTCTCCATGGTTGAGAGTTCCCGGAGTTTCGCATTGGCTGCTCCTGAGTCGATAGTCTCTGCGGCCAGCCGGACTCCTTCGGCCAATGATGTAGCTTTTCCGCCGATCATGAGAGCTGCTCCGGTGTTGATCAGCACGGCATTCCTCCTGGCTCCCTGTTCCTGACCGTCAAATATTGCCCGGATGATGTCTGCGTTTGCCTGAGCATCTCCGCCCCTCAGATCTTCGAGTCGGCATTCAGTGAATCCGAGACGTCCGGGATCGATCGTATAGGAGATGATCTCTCCATCTTTCAGTTCGCACACCTGAGTCGATGTATGGAGAGCAATCTCGTCCAGACCACCACCGTGGACGACCATGGCACGCTTCTTCCCCAATGCCTGCAGTACGTTGGCCATGGGTTCGACCAGGGTGGGATCAAATACGCCGAGTAACTGGTATTCGGAGCAGGCAGGGTTGGTCAGTGGACCGAGGATATTGAACACCGTTCTGGTTCCGAGTGCCCGGCGTACGGGCATGACGTTCTTCATGGCCGGGTGGTAGAGCGGTGCAAGCATGAAGGCGAAATTGGTTTCTTCTATGCTTTTGCGAACACCTTCTGCGTCGAGCCCGGTCGGTATCTCGAGCGCCTGCAGGACATCAGCGCTGCCAGACTGACTGCTGATGGCCCTGTTACCATGTTTTGCTACCTTGACGCCTGCGGCTGCGAGGATGAGGGCGACTGCTGTTGAGATGTTAAAAGAATGACTTCCATCCCCGCCCGTGCCGCAACAGTCCATGACCGGGCCGCTGACCTGGACAGGGATGGCTTTTTCTCTCATAGCCATAGCGCATCCTGTGATCTCTGGTATGGTTTCTCCCTTCATCCTCAGGGCGACCAGGATAGAGGTGATGAGGACCGGATCAGCTTCTCCGCTGATGAACTCAGCCATGACCTGGTACGCTTCGGACTGCGAAAGATCATTGAGGTGTATCAGCTTGTCCAACGCTGCGGGGAGATCAGACATGGGTGATCCTCATGAAATTATTGAGCATTTGTTTGCCGCTCGGGGTGCCGATGGATTCTGGGTGGAACTGGATGCCGAAGATGGGATGGATCCGGTGCCGGAGGCCCATGATGATCTGGTCATCCCGGGTAGTCGCAGTCACAATCAAGTCATCAGGCAGGCCGTTCTGATCGACGATGAGCGAATGGTACCTCATGGCAACCAGCGGGCTGTCTATCCCTGCGAAGAGGAACTGGCCATCGTGGTCGATCTGCGAAGTTTTGCCGTGCATGATCTGAGGAGCTCGTTTTACGGTGCCACCAAAAATGTGACCAATGCCTTGATGCCCCAGGCATACTCCGAGAACAGGGATGATTGGACCAAGCTCTCTGATAACTTCGGCGCACACCCCGAAGTAGGCTTGGTCGCGCGGATCGCCTGGCCCGGGAGAAATGACGATGTGGGTGGGGGCGAGGTTCCGGATCCCCTGGAGATCGATCTTGTCGTTGCGATAGACGACCGGGCTGGCTCCCAGTTCGCCGAAATGCTGATATAGATTGAAGGTAAAGGAGTCGTAATTGTCGATGATGAGAGTTTTCATTTACTCTCCTTCTTTGCCTGGTCCATGGCCACGACCATACTTCGAGCCTTTCGGATAATCTCACGGTACTCGTTATCCGGGGTGGAATCGTAAACTATCCCGCTACCGACTTGGGTATACGCATGATTGCCTGAAATAAACAGGCTGCGCAGTCCAACGGCAAAGATGCAGTCACCATTGAAACCAAAGCCACCGATCTCTCCAGCGTACGGGCCACGCGGTGCTTTTTCAAGTTTGTTAATCACTTTCATGGCTTCGATTTTGGGTGCGCCTGAGACCGTGCCCATAGGCGCTGTAGCTTTCAGACAGTCGAACATGTCCATGTCTGGTCTCAATCTGCCGGTGATCTGGCTCTCGATATGCTGCACATGAGCAAAGCGTTTTGGCTGCATGAGCCGTTCGACCTGTACCGATCCGAACTGACACACTCTTCCCAGATCATTGCGTCCCAGATCCACGAGCATCATATGCTCGGCCTTTTCCTTTTCGTCCGAGATGAGCTCTTCGAACAATCTTTGATCTTCTTCGGGGGTTTTACCTCTGACCGTCGTGCCTGCCAGAGGGAAATTCTCGATGAATCTCTCCCCGTGTTCGTTTCTCGATGTTCTCATGACGAGATCGACACTGGACGAGATGATAGTGCGGTCACCGAATTTGATATAGGAAAGATACGGTGACGGGTTGATCTGCCGGAGCTGTTCATAGACCGCGAAATGGTCACCTGTGAGCTTGTAGCCAAATTGCACCGACAGTACCGCTTGGAAGATGTCTCCGGCCAGAATATGTTCCTTGGTCCTGGTGACCATCTGATCATACTCGTCGAGCGATATATTTGGGCCGAGGGTCTGGAAGTCAAAGGTCAGATTTATAGAAGGCATGTTGAGGAGCTCATATACCAGACCGCTGCGATCCTCTCCGAGCGTGAAGTAGCTCATCTTACCTTCTTTTTTATCATACATCAGCCCATCCAGGTAGAGCCCAAATTCAAAATCAGAGAAGTGTTCATTGGTCATGAAGCAGGAGACATCGTCCAGGTATTTGCTTGCCTCATAGGAGAGATAGCCAAAAAAACCGCCGCAGTAACCGGGAGCTGGGACGGGATAACGATTTATCTCGCGCAGAGCTTCATAGGGGTTTTCGACATCGTAGCTATGGTCATCGACTTTCAAGGTGTGGCCGAGAGCCTGGATATGAGCATACGGGTCGAACATCAGGATGGTATAGCGCGAGAAATCTGCGTATTCTCCAAGCGATTCCAGATAGACAATGTGGTCGTGCCGGGTGCTGGCTCTTTTCATGAGCTCATAGATGGTGAGATCTGTTTTGATCTCTTTGTGCTGGTAGGTCAGGGGAGGAATATGAAAATAGTTCATGGTGCGATTCCTTCTACATGCTGGTAATCTGTCGGCAGGTCAGTCGATTTGAGCGTCGCCAGGATTGGCGGTGTGGGATTGCTACTGATGCAAGGTTCATGGTTTGACTTTTTTTGATATGCAAAAAACTCTCGTCCTCGATCCACATTGTGTGAATCAAAGGACGAGAGTTTTCACTTTCGTGGTGCCACCTTGATTGAGCCGGCAAAGTATTCTTGCTGGCGCTCTATTGAACGACTCCTGTTGCAGGGGATCGTCTATCCTATGGTAACGGTGGATGCCGTCCACTGATTGGCGGTGGATGAGTCTGGGACCATTCGTCTGCCGATCTTACCAAGGCTCTCAGCCTGTGACCTTGTTTCCTGTCGTTCAATCATAGTCAGACTACTCTACCCAAACATACGATATTCACTATTTCACGATAAATCGTACCTTTGATCTGCCCAGGTGTCAATCATCTTTAATTTTTCGGAGTTTTTCTGCAGACGAATATATGGTTGTCGGCACGGCTGGTTTTCAGGTAGACTGGCCGCGATGTCTATGTCTTGTACGCAGGTGGCAGATGTTTTCATTTGAAGAACTGATCTCCCGTTCACTTTCTCTGCCCATCAATGGGGTCCGCAGCACCGTTGAACTCCTCCATGATGGCGCGACCATGCCGTTCATCTCCCGCTATCGCAAAGAAGCGACCGGCGGGCTGGACGAAGTACAGATCAGCGCCATCCAGCATGAGCTCAAACGACTTCAGGAACTTGATGCCAGAAGGCAGGCGATACTTGCCGCCTTGACCGAAGCCGGCAAGCTGACCGATGAGCTTAGGAAGTCTATTGAGTCTGCGCTGACCATGACCGAGCTGGAGGACATCTATCTGCCGTACCGGTCCAAGCGCAAGACCAGAGCTCAGGCTGCCCGGGAGCGGGGGCTGGAGCCGCTGGCTGACTTCATCTGGCAGCAGGGTGACGGTGATGTGTACATGGAGGCGGCGCTGTACTTGAATGATCAGGTGGCAGGGTTGGAAGAAGCTTTGCAGGGTGCGAGGGATATCATCGCCGAGCGGATCTCCGAAGATGCCGAATCGCGCCAGACCATCCGTACACTTTTTGAAAAGAAGGCTGCAATCTCCTCTCATGTCATGATCGGCAAGCAGGCCGAAGGCATCAAATTCAAAGACTATTACGACTGGAAAGAGCCTCTTGCCTCTTGTCCGTCGCATCGCCTGCTCGCCATGAGACGCGGCGAGACCGAAGGGTTTCTGCGCGTTGAGATTTCGCCCCCGGAAGACGATGCTATCGGCTTGCTCAAGCGACTGTTTGTCCGGGGCAGCGGAGATTCTGCCGGGCATGTCCTGACCGCACTTGGGGACAGTTATGCCAGATTGCTTGGACCCGCCATCGAGACGGAGTTCAAGAATGCATCCAAAGAAGCTGCTGACACCGAGGCGATCCGCGTTTTTACTGACAACCTTCGCCAGCTTTTGCTGGCTCCGCCTCTAGGTCAGAAGCGCGTCCTCGCGCTCGACCCCGGCTTCCGGACCGGGTGCAAGGTCGTCTGCCTCGATGCCCAGGGAGCTTTGCTCCACCATTCGGTCATCTATCCGCATCCTCCGCAGGAGGACAGAGAAACAGCTTCGTCTGCCATCAGTGCTCAGGTGCAGAAATACCGTATCGAAGCCATCGCCATCGGTAATGGAACGGCGGGTCGTGAGACCGAATCGTTCGTCCGGGACCTGAAGCTTGGCGCTGCCGTGCAGGTGTTCATGGTGGCGGAGAGTGGGGCTTCGATCTATTCAGCTTCAGATGCGGCCCGGGAAGAGTTCCCCAGCGAGGACGTGACCGTCCGCGGTGCGGTCTCCATCGGCCGGAGGCTCATGGATCCGCTCGCCGAGCTGGTGAAGATCGACCCCAAGTCGATCGGGGTAGGGCAGTACCAGCACGATGTCGACCAGAACGAGCTGAAAGAAAGCCTCGATGAGACCGTGGTGAGCTGTGTCAATTCCGTCGGGGTCAATCTGAATAACGCAAGCAAGCATCTGCTCATGTACGTCTCCGGCCTAGGGCCTCAGCTGGCAAAGAATATCGTGGACCACCGGGACAGGAACGGACCTTTCTCAACCAGAGCTTCGCTTCGCGACGTACCCCGGCTCGGCGATAAGGCGTTCGAGCAGTGCGCTGGCTTCCTGAGGATCCCTGACGCGAAGCATCCGCTGGATAACAGTGCCGTCCATCCCGAGAGCTACGGCATTGTAGAACAAATGGCATCCGATGCCGGTTCCACGGTACCTGACCTGATCAGGTTTGAGAATCTGCGAAAGAAGATCAACCTCCACTCCTATGTCACTGATCAGGTAGGTCTGCCGACACTGACAGATATCATGGCTGAGCTGGCCAAGCCGGGCAGAGACCCGCGTGAAGCTCTGGAAGCCTTTTCGTTCGATGACAGCGTGCATACGATGGCTGATCTGCAGGTCGGCATGAAGCTGCCGGGAATCGTGACCAACATCACCAATTTCGGCGCTTTCGTGGACATCGGAGTGAAGCAGGACGGGCTCGTCCATATCAGCCAGCTGTCTGATCGTTATGTGTCTTCGCCCGGCGAAGTGGTCAAACTGCGGCAGCAGGTGCAGGTGAGAGTAGTCGAGATCGACCTCGCCCGCAAACGGATTCAGCTATCCATGAAGGACTGCGCAGAGGGTTAATTTATGATCAACCGTGCAGTGGTTATTTACCATAAGAACATGGACTAGTATTCGGACTTTGATTGTGACTGATGCGCCTTTGTGATAAGGTTTGCATATATTTGCATGTCCGGAGTCAGCTATGCAGGTGCGGAACCAGATCCTCGAATATTTTATGCGCCAGCAGCTGCCGGATGGCGGATTTCCAAGTCAGATCGGAAATCAGTCCGACGTCTTGACTACCTGTTCGTTCGTCATACTGCTCGTAGAAGAAGGCGAAGCTCCCCAATACCGCGACCAGCTGAAGAAAGCCCTGCTCTATCTGTACCAGGCCCAACATACCAACGGCAAGTGGGGCGACGGGTACAAGGTCTGGGAGACCTGCATCACGGCCAAAGTCCTGCGGGCTTTTTTCCTGAGCGGACTCGAGGTCTCGAGCGATATTTTTCAAAAAGGGTTCATCTGGCTTCAGTCCAAACAGAAAACCAACGGAGCCTTTGCCCAGAATGACTTCGTCTTTCAGCCGCATCTCTATGGCACGGCCAGTGCGCTTCGTATGCTGAGTCTATGGGAAAACAGCTACCAGGACAGCAAGATCAATGCTCTGGAATGGGTCGCCAGCGTGCAGAATGCGGATGGTGGTTTCAGTGCGTCAGATGGAAAACCGTCCGATCCCTGCCTGAGTGCTTACACTATCGTGGGCATCATGCCGTATGATAATTATCTGAAAAGCAACCTCGGTCAGAACATCATAGAATTCCTTCTCAATTCGCAATCATCCGATGGGACCTGGAGCGCATGGTTTGAAACCGGCCCTTCTCTGGAGGCGACTGCGACCTGCCTTCATGTCCTGGCCAATGTCGGTTCCCGGGGGCCCATGTTCCGGCGCGGGTATGGATTTTTGGAGCAGAAATTAAGCCTGGTTCAGTGGGACAGTGTTCCCCTGTGGCAATTGATCAGCGTCATCTATGCCTTCACTGCTCAA
>MNZT01000123.1 GCA_001873755.1 Candidatus Wirthbacteria bacterium CG2_30_54_11
TGTTTGAGATCCCTTTCCCATGCCACTCTCCGATAAGTTTACGCTCCGTGTCAGTTAACTTTCCCTTCTGCTTCATGATGAGTCCTCCGTTTACTGAGGTACTCATCATCCTACACTTTTCCCTCTAGGGGGTTGCAATCGTTTCTGGAACTAGGGGCGGTGGTCTGGGGCAGGATCTGGTGGTATACTGAATCACTATTTTCTTTCACCATGAGTGCCAGTCTTTCTGCTAATAAGAGGTTTCGATTGGATACCCTTGCTGAAGAGCCATTATCGTTGGAAGTCGGAATCGAAGAACTGGGAAATGTTTCTGTTCGTGCGCTCATGAGCCTGGGTCTGAGTATTACTGAAGCCGAGGTCACGGCCCGCAGTCTGCTGTTCGGCCAGTCGTGGCAGAGTACCAGTGGTTATAATGACAAAGGGGAACCTGTTGAATTGGGTCTGGCTACGCACGGACTGGTGAGGATCGTCCAGTACATCCGGGGGCTTGTCGAAAGACAGATGCTGCATCCGGGCACAGAGCCGGTTCTCGTCGCCCAATCGGAGGCCATGGCGGTACTGGATGGCGAGGAGGGCAATGGCTACTACGGTGCACGGGTGGCTTTTGAGCTCGCCATGGCAGAAGCGAGGGCGAATGGCAGCTCAACGGTTTACCTGCGTAATATGGAGCCGGCCGGGAATTGTCTGGCTGAATTTGCTCTGCAGGCAGCAGAGGCAGGGTTTGTCTGTCGGGTCGTTGCGGCACCGTCTTTTGCCGTAGCTCATCCGGAAGATGTGACCGCAACAAAGACGATCGGGACCACAGCCATCTGCTATGGCTGTCCGTCAGAGGGAGAGCCTATGATCCTAGATTATACCTCAGCCGCGATCACCTTTGGTGAGGTATTACGAAGACGGCAGACTGGACAGCCACTGCCGGAGCATTCATGCAGGACAAAAGAGGGAATATGGACAACGATAGCCGAGGAACTTTTTGACGGAGAGGCATTTACCGGACGAATCGTGGCTGCGAGCATCCCTGACTGGGCGCAGGCTGCGATGGTACGGATGCACACCCTCGTTGCAGGCGAAGGAACGAATAAGTGCAATTTCAGTGTGGAGATCATAGACCCTGCCAGTCTGGGAGACCTGGAAGTCTACAGGCGGAGGGTCACTGAGTGGATGAACCTCATAGTCGGATTGAATCATGATCAGGTGAGGACGCCGGGGAATCATAGCCTGGCCCGCTATCAGGCAAATATTGATAGAGGTTCGGTGCCCGTGAACCTTGTTCTTTGGGACCAGTTGCAGCAACTGGCAGCAGGTGATATCCCTGCTGAGCTGCCAACCACGAGGACTCCAACCGAGCTCGTGCAGGAGATGAAATATTACCTGGCAACTAGACGAGGAACCATCGAAACAACACCCTTAAGCAGGCTAAAGAGAATGATCGACCACAATAGATTTGACACGGGAGAGATCAGGCTTTTGAGGCGAAGGATCCACGGAGATCAATTGAAGGATTATGAGATCGTCCGCATCCCTCAATCTATCCTGATCGAATATCTGAGGTCAAAAGGGTATTCGTCGATCAGGGTGGAGATTGGTGATAGACAGGATGCCGGTGTTCATCTGGACTGTGTGATAGCCGAAGGCGATATCTTTGATCAGGATGGTCGCAGACAGCACAAGGTCATCCGGGTGTATTCGTATCCTGTTGAGCATAGCCAGAGATAGCACCCCTCATGGTTCATGATCCATGGTACAATAGAGGGATCAATAAAATAAAAACCAAGATCAATGAAGAACGGGGTGGTATATCCTGCCCGCAGTATGGACGGGATTATTGTGCACACGGACAGTCAGGTGTTTGGCCGCCAGGGAACCGGTCTGGATATCAGTTCGGTCCACCACGGTCCAGGCAGTCTGCTTGATCTGCGGCAGTCCGCCCACATTATCGACCTGCGGCTGCAAAGGAGAGGAGACAGACGAGCTGATCCGTCAGTTGAAGCAGCATCACCTGTTCTGGAAGAACTGTATGTCTCCTCGCAACAGGGTTCGTGCAGCTCTCTGTCGGCGCAATTAAGCTCATATTTCACGACCATGTGGCAGAGGATGCAGCTGCTCCCTGCTCCGCACTGGTCCCCGGCAGCTGCTGTAGTACTGCTTATCCTGAACGTTATTTCGTTTACTCTGCATCCTGTCCCTGCCGGGCCTCTGAGAGAGGAAGCCCTGGCATCGGTCACGGAGAGCGGCACTGTCATCCAGTCAGAAGAGATTTCGACGCCTGCCCTGGAGTCCTGGATCAGCGACCGTCAGGAGCAGGTCGGCGAGGTCATGACCGAATTGGCCGCCAGGGAGAAGAGTCTGGAGCTCGGAAGTTCATTCAGTTCATTCAGCCGGTACCCTGTCGATCCTGACGAGAGCCAGCAGAATACACAGGGTTTACCTGCCACTCTGGTTATTTATGAAAAATACCGTCCTCCGGTAGACTGGCTGGACACGGTGGAAGCCCGTCCGCTCTCGGAGATCTATGCCGACAGTGCGGAGCCCTGGCTCGATGAAAAGGGCAGGACCATGAAGATCGACCGGGGTTTTGAGATCATGAAGATCCCACGGCGCATGGCTCCCATGTATGAGTACACCGAGCATGCCTTTGGTGTATCGCGCTATGTCCTCATGGCGGTAGCCACGATCGAATCCCATCAGGGAATTTCCATGGTTTCGTCCACGAACTGTCAGGGCTGGGGGAATTTCTGCCCCGGTACCGTGAGATTATTCGAACGAAAAGATCTGCTGCCGGAAGGGTTTTCACCATACGATGATTTCGATGGGATAGCCGGCATTGCGGTCCATCTGAGAGTGTCTTCTCTCGGGCTGACCGGATACCGCCAGCTGAGCGCAGAACTTGCGAACGATCCTGAAGCGACCTGGCCTTCGTTCTGGGAGGGAGAGACGCCCGAGTATTCTTTGTTTGAAAAACATTCCTGGAAATACCCCATCATTCCTGCCACCTGGGGGTACAATCGCAGTTCGTATTACGGCTGGTCAGTCGCGCAACTGGCTCACTTTTATCAGATCCACGATGTGATGGTGGAAGGACAGAATGCGATGTAGGAGGGAGGAAGTACGAAGCACCTGCAGACACAAAAAAAGCCCTTCGGATCACCGATGGGCTTACTTTTAGAGATGGAGCGGGAGACGAGATTCGAACTCGCGACATCAACCTTGGCAAGGTTGCGCTCTACCAACTGAGCTACTCCCGCCTACGCCCTCGCTGATGCAGCTTCGGGCTTCGGCGGGCAGGCCCAAGTACTGCAGAAAAAGAGGATACATGGCATCGTTCTTGAAATGAAAAGGTGCGAGCACAGTATCGATGACCCTTGGGTCATCGTCAAGATCTCTGCGGCTTGCCATCCGTAGCCCTGAGGCTTCCGAAGGGCGAAGGATGGTGCCCTGTCGCTCGCGAGCGACAGGGTGGTGCCGAGACCCGGAATTGAACCGGGGACGCCAGGATTTTCAGTCCTGCGCTCTACCAACTGAGCTATCTCGGCGTACACAAGCTTTGAGCGATAAGCTATGAGCTTCGGAATGGATAAGTCAACCTAAAAAAATGGCTGCGCCACGTCGCTCGAGAGCGACATGGTGGGCTGTGAGGGGCTCGAACCCGCGACCTCCTGCGTGTAAAGCAGGCGCTCTAACCAACTGAGCTAACAGCCCTCCTACGCCCTCCTGCGTCAAATGCACTACGGAGGGCTACGGAGGGCAGACCCCAGGATATTCAAGTGGCTGAGCCATGTCATTCTCGAATGACTTGGCGGTGCCCTGTCGCTCGAGAGCGACGTGGTGCCGAGGAGAGGACTTGAACCTCCACGAGATTGCTCCCGCAAGCCCCTCAAGCTTGTGCGTCTACCAATTCCGCCACCTCGGCAGGTGTTTTTGTCTGTGGTCCTTTTCCATGAGGGTATCTGCGGAAAAGAACATTTGCCTGTTAATGTGCCCGTATACTTGAACTCTGAATAGTGAGCCCCCGAAAATCAGTGGCTTGCCCTGTCATTCTCGAATGACTGGGCTGAGCCATGTCGCTCGAGAGCGACATGGTGCCGAGGAGAGGAGTTGAACCTCCACACCCTTGCGAGTACAGCGCCCTGAACGCTGCGTGTCTACCAATTTCACCACCTCGGCCAACGAGATACAATTAAAACAGAAGTGTCGGGATTATTCAAGCGATTCTGCAATATCGTCCGGGATCTCAATGTTGGAGAAAACAGCTTCCACGTCTTCATCGTCTTCCAGATGCTCGATGAGGTGCAGTACCGTGCTGGCCGCACCGGCGTCATTGACGGTCGTGAGATTTTTCGGGATCTTGGTCATCTCGGCTTCGTTGAAAGATATTTTGGCCTGTTCGAGGGCTGATTTGACCGTATAAAAATTTTCAGCTGCCGTGAACAACTCAAGTCCGTCATCGTGATCTTTGATGTCTTCGATGGCATATTCCATGAGGCTCAGGGTCATCTCTTCCTGTTTTGCCGGCGCACAAGGGACAAAGAAACGTCCTTTGATCTCGAACATCCACCCGACGCAGCCCGTCTCACCCAGGTTGCCGCCGTACTTGGCGAACATGTGCCGGACTTCGGCGGCTGTACGGTTGCGGTTGTCAGTCACCGCATCGACGATGATAGCCACACCCGATGGACCATACCCTTCGTAGGTGATCGATTCAACCTGAACGCCGTCATCATCCTTGCCGCTTGCCTTTTTGATCGCATTTTGGATATTGGAACTTGGCATACTGAATTTCCGCGCTTTTTCGACCGCGAGACTGAGTTTGAAATTGGCCGCCGGGTCAGGGCCGCCGCCAGTCTTGACCGCGACCGTGATGAGTTTGATCAGTTTGGTGAAGGATGCACCTCTGGCATTGTCTTTCAGCCCTTTTTTGCGCTGGATTTTGGACCACTTATTGTGTCCGGACATAGGGGCTACCGGTAAAAAAAGTTAGACAACAGGCGCATTGTATCAAAGCGTCCGTCCGCTGCCAAGGTACGTCGTTCCCGCTTCGACGACTCAGCGACCGCCTCAGGGCGAGTCTCGTTTTAACGGAGGCGAGCGCGAACGACGTACCAAGGGTGATGATCAATAGGAGCGGAGCACAATCGTGCTCTGGAGATCGGTGGAGGCTTTCAGCTGAGGCTTGCTGCCAGAATTCTGGGCAGAGGAAACCGTAAGCTCGATGGTTACGGCGGCTGGTTTGGTTCCGAGAGGATCAGTCACGGTGAAAGCGAGATGATCGATCTTGACGGTATCGGAGGTGAGAGTGGTGGGGTTGGGGTCGCTAGGAGTTTCATGCTGGAGCAGTAACTCCTGGCTCGATCCGATCGTGTAAATGATGATGCTGTAGTCGTTCATCCTGAGCGCGAGCTGGCTTCCGGTCGTATAGTCCGGGTAGACAGAACGAGCCTGATGGATGCTGTCGGTGAACTCGCTCATGATCATCTGCGCCTGGGTGTAGGTCTCGGATGTGGTGTTCGATTTGGTCTGATTTTTCGTGATGGTGAAAAAAACTTTGACCGCGACCATTGCCAGTATTCCGAAGATGGCTATGGCGATCAGTGTTTCTATGAGGGTAAAAGCAGAGAGGTGCGTACGCATCATGTCTCAGGTAAGAAGAGAGGTTACCAGCGGGAAAAAAGGGATACGACCTTGCTTTGATGGGGGGTGTTTCGGTCGTTCCATGACAGGATACAGCTGACCGCGCGGGAGGCCGGGGATTCGGCGGTTTCGGTGAATACGAGTTGCCGGTAGAATGGAGAAGCAGTAGCAGAGGCAGGGAAACCGCCTCTGCCTGGGTAACCGTAGGATCTGCTCACAGTGTCCCAGTAGAGACGGTAAGCAGTGTCAACAGGGGAGGTCTCGGCAGTCTGATCCATGATCCATTTGCCCTGAAGGGTGTCGTAATACAGCCGGAAGTGGCTGGTTCCGGAAGCATCCCAGATGTCAGGATCCACCCAATCCCATGCTGTTTCTATGGTTGAGCTCGTTTCGGTATCGAAAAAGCGGATAGAGCCGTACCCGTCCCTGATCTGGCGGATCGCTTCCAGCGATTCCTGTTCGAGTGAATCGGTCTGCTGCCATTGTTTGTTCAGGACCTGGACTCGCAGTGAGCGCAGACTGAGGGAAACGAGCACGACCAGAACCGTAGCGACGAGAGCGACCCCGAATACAGCTTCGATGAGGATCTGGCCGTTGTCTTTTTTTAGCTTGTCCGGATCTGTCGGTCGGGGCATGCAGGGAGATCTTGTTGATGATTTAGGTCGGATCAGCATATTCCCAGATCGAGATAGTATTCTGGGTTGTTTTCATCTGGAGTGTCAGGGTGATTTTGCCACCGGTGAATGAATTTGCTCCCAGGCTGCCGCTGACGGCGCCATCCGGTACGCGGAAATAGATATCGGTATTGGCAGGGCTCAGGGATACCAGAGATATGTCTTTGGGGAGTGTACGGCCCGTCTTGCGGTTCGCTGGAGTCTGTGCTTCTGCGAAACCGGCTTGATTGCCTGCGGTGTCCTGCCAGACCTCCCAGATGGTATAGGTATTGTTCGCGGTATCGAAATGCATGGCATAGGCCACAAGTGCGTCATTGTAGGTAAATCCACTGATCTCAGTGCCGCTCTTGACCGCCGTGGACCAGGTTTTAACCTGCTTTATGTCTGCCTTGAACTGATTTTTGAACGTCTTCAGTTCAGTATTCACTCTGAATCTCTGCAGATTAGGGATGACTACCATGCTGGCAAGCGCGATGATGGCGATCGTGATGAGCATTTCAATGATGCTGAATCCGGAGTAATTTCGGTGTGACATCCGGTGTCGCTCATATAATGATAAAGGCATTTAGGTACCAGTTAAGCAGTGGTTCCCCCCACAGGAGGGCAATGACGGCACCCAGACTGAGAAAAGGTCCAAAAGGAATGGCTTCTTTCATGCCCTTGCGCCGCAGGAGAACGAGTAGACTGCCAAAAAGCGCGCCGATGATGAAGCTCAAAAACAGCGCAGTTACCCCATGGGGCCAGCCGGTGATGAGTCCGATGAGAAAAGCGAGCTTGATATCTCCCTCTCCCATGCCCTGTCCGCGGGTCAGGGCGACGATCGCTCCGATGAACATGGCATCGAACCCGGCGCTCAGCAGGCAGAGCAGGACCGGCTGCAGCTGGAACCCCTGAAGCCAGGCGATAGCGGCAAGACCAACCGCCACCGCAGGGAATACGATGGCATCCAGTATGAGCATGTGGTCGATATCGTAGATGGTGATCAGGCCCAGGACAGCGATATTGAAAAGCCAGAAGATGAGCAACCCGGTGTCATGGGCACTGACCGGAGCAGCAGGAAATCCTGAGATCTGCTGCCATCTCGCAGCCGCGATGCCAAAGGCCAGTCCCAGGCCCAGTTCGCTGAGGAAATAGGCTATGGGTATGCGTTTGTGACAGCTCGTACACCTACCTCGTATGACGATATAACTGAGAATGGGGATTTTTTCCCGCCAGGTCAGCTTTCTCTGGCAGTGGTCACAATGGGAGACGCCCCTGGTGAACTGTTCTCCGGAAAACAGTCTGAACGACACGACGGAGAGAAAGCTCGCGCAAACAGCACCGGTGAGGGCAGCGATCAGCGGAAGGATCCAAGGCATGAGAGTTTGTTTTCGCTAGAAGATGATGTTGATTTTCTAGGTTCAGTATACCCTGCTTCAGGTCAAAAAAAAAGTCCCATCACCCGGGGCGATGGGACTTTTTCATGTACGTCAGTCCTAATTGGAACTGAAGACAGAGTAGTTGACACTCGTATTTTCGAGATAGGCGTTGAGGGTATACGAGTTGGAATCCCCGGTATAGGTATAGATCATGGTACCTGTATTGCGAGGATCAGCCGGCATGGTTTTGATGTAGGTCGGGGTCAGTCCGCTGGTGAGCACGGTCTCGAAATTGCCGGTGGCGGCAGGATAGCGGAGATTGTCGTCATAGTAGAGTTCCAGAGCGGTTTTGACTTCCGCGAGGTCGGCCTTGCGGCGGGCATCACGGGATTTCTTGTTGGCACTGGAGAGGTTGACGATCACGAGAGCTGCCATGACGCCGATGATGGCGATGACCACGAGCAGTTCGATGAGTGTAAAACCTTTTTGCTGTTTCATGGTGTCCTCCTTTCTTGTGAGATTTTTATATGTTTTGTGTAGAGTATATGCTATTCAATGACGTTCACGAGACCGTAGATGGGCATCAATATGGCCATAATAATAAACCCTACCGCACCGCCCATGATAGCCATGAGGAGCGGTTCGAGCAGGGTGGTGAGATTCTTGGTCATGTTTCCGACTTCGGTGTCATAGAAAGCAGCCAGTTTGAAGAGCATGTCATCCACAGCACCAGTTTGTTCGCCGATACCGATCATGGATCCGATCATATCGGGATAGAGCTTGGGATTCCTGAATCCCGTGGCCAATGGTACACCTTTTTCTACCTCTTTTGCAATGCCTTTGATGCTCTCGCCATAGACATGATTTCCTACTAGATCAGCGATGATGTCGAGCGCTGTCAGCAGAGGGACGCCGCTGGAGACCAGCATGGCCAGCACCCGGGTCATCCGTGCATAAATGATCATTTTTGACATTTTGCCAAAGACAGGAGTATTGAGGGCAACGACGTCCATCATGTCGCGTCCCTGTTTGGTCTTGATGAATTTTATAAATGCGATGCAAAAGCCGACCGTCAGCAGAATGGCGAGCCACCAGAGTTCGGTGAGGAACGTGCTCAAGAGCAGCATGATCTGGGTCGGGAGGGGTAGCGCTTTCCCTGATTCTGCAAACAGTCCGGACAGCTCCGGTATCACCACCACGCTCATGAGGATGACAACGGCGACCATGGCCACGAGGACCAATGCGGGCATTACCAGCGCTCCTCTGACTTTGCCCTGGATCTCGTTGTCCCGTTCCATCTGGTCTGCCAGACGGGTGAGAGATATATCGAGCGTACCACTGACCTCGCCGGCTTTGACGATGTTGACGAAAAGACTGGAAAAAGCGACCGGGTGCGAGGCGAGCGCTTCGGAAAATGTTTTTCCGCCTTCGATATCGGCAAGTGTCTTTCCAAGCACCTCCTTGAGTTGTTTGTTCCCGGTCTGCTGGGTGGTCAGCTGCAGGGCCTGGAGAAGCGGTATTCCGGCGTTGATGATGGCTGAAAGCTGCCTCGTGAACACGACCTTGTCCTTCATCGGGATGCCCGTCATGCCCTGGAACATGGCACCCAGGCTGAAACCTTTGGCTGATGATGATTTGATCTCGAGCGGGATCAGATGTTTGTCCCTCAGCTGGGTTACGACGCTGTTTTTGTCAGAGGCTTCAGTCGTTCCATGGATGATGGCACCTTTTTCGTCGCGGGCGCGATAGTTGAAGATCGGCATGTTTTTCTGGTCGTGTTAATATACGAGGCCGAAACGACAAAACTAGTCCTGGGAGATGCGCATGATCTCTTCCAGGCTGGTCTTGCCTTCCAGTGCTTTCAGAATCCCGTCTTGTTTGAGTGTGATCATGTTTTGTTTTTTAGCCGCGGTTATCAGGTCGAATTCTGACGAGTGTTTGATAGTGAGGTTGGCGATGTCTTCATTGCACTCCAGGACTTCGTAGATACCGATACGTCCCTGGTAGCCTGAACGGTTGCAGGTGTCGCAGCCGTTGCCTCTGGCCAGCCTAAGTGGCTTGCTGAAAATGTCACCCGGGATTTTCGGGTACCATTTTAATACATCTTGGGCCATTTTGCTATTGGGATCAAATAATTCCGGTAATTGCTTTTTGACGAGTTCTGCGACCTCTTTTGGCGCTTCGTAGAGGTCCAGACAGTCAGGGCAGATTTTCCGTGCCAGTCTCTGGCCGATGACGACCCGCAGCGATGAAGCGAGCAGAAAGGGTTCTACTCCCATATCGAGAAAGCGGGGGATGGCTCCGGCAGCGCTGTTGGTATGGAGGGTGGAGACGACGAGATGGCCGGTGAGCGCAGCGTGGATCGCCATTTCTGCCGTTTCTTCGTCGCGGATCTCGCCCACCATCACGATGTTCGGGTCCTGCCTGAGTACTGCTCTCAGCCCGCCTGCGAACGTCAGACCGGCCGCGGTATTGATCTGTACCTGGTTGACCCCGGTAATCCAGTATTCGACCGGGTCTTCGAGCGTGATGGTGTTGACCGCGCCGGTATTGAGCTGGGTCAGGATGGCGAACAGCGAGGTGGATTTACCGCTGCCGGTAGGGCCGGTGGTGAGGATGAGTCCGTTGGGCCGTTTCATGTTTTCGTGAATGATATTGAGCGCCTGTCCCCGGTATCCGAGCTGTTCCAGCGTGGGTGCGGCTGTCGAACGGTCGAGAATTCTCATGACGATCTTTTCACCGAAGATGGTGGGGAGGGTGGAAACGCGGAGGTCGGAATCTTTTTTGTGCACGGTGATCCGGAAACGGCCGTCCTGGGGTACCCGTTTCTCGTCGATCTTCAGCTTCGACATGATCTTGATACGGGAAACGACAGCCGGGTGCACCTGCTTGGGGAGGCTGAGCGCTTCCTGCATGATGCCATCCATGCGGTAGCGGATGCGAGTCCGGTTTTCCATGGGTTCGATATGGATATCACTGGCCCCTGATTTGATGGCATACTCGAGTATGGTATTGACCACACGGGCGACCGGGGCGTCAGCAAGTTCTTCGGAGCTGGCTTTGCCGTTTTCCATAGCCTGGCCGTCTTCGGACAGGATGGTGATGGCATCATCTTTTTCTACATCGGCCAGCGCATTATTGACCTCGGTGGTCAGCCCCCGGTACTGATCCTGGATGATATGAATGTGTTTGAGGAGCGCCATGTAGGGCTCGATGATCATCCCGGTTTTCTTTTCCAGAAACTCAATGGCCTGGAAGTCAGCCGGGTTGCCCATGGCGACTTTGAGGTGGTTGGTCTCGGCATCCTGGTGGAAAGCGATGACATCGTACGTCTTCGAGATGCGTTCAGGGATGACTTTCAGGATTTCATTGGGGATTTTGGCTTTGTCGAGATTGATGAACGGAACATCCAGCAGTATGGCCTGAGTTTTGGCGAGTACCTCTTCGGAAACGAAGTTGTTCTCTATGATATATTGCCGTGCGGTTACGTTGTTTTCCTTCACAGCAGCGCGAATGGCGCTGAACTGATCATCAGTGATGAGCCCCAGCCCCAGGAGGGTTTCTTCCAATGTTTTTTTGTCAGATATCGTCACTCTCCGAGCTCCCCTGTGTTTCTTTTTTTCGGTCTCCGATATATATATGCTATCCAATCATTATCTCGTATTTCAGCTATTTTTTCAAGTGAATGCGCCTCGAACTGTTTTTCGACCGCTCCTGCCTGGTGGCTGATCATGCCGGACAGGATGAGGATCCCTTCCGATCTGACCGCCCGGACGATGAACTGGCGCTGCTGGCTGAGTATGCTGGCGGGCATATTGGCAACGACCAGGTCGTAGCTGGTACTCACGTCGCCGATCGAGGCATGGGCGATCTGGATGTTTTTGCAGGTATTCAGTATGGCATTCTCGCGTGCACTTTCGACCGAAGGCTTGTTGATGTCGACTGCAGTGATGTCCGGACAACCCATCTGTGCGGCAATGAGTGAGAGTATCCCGGTTCCCGTACCCACGTCGAGCATGCTCATATGAGGTTTGAGGTGTTTTTCAAGTGCCCGGACGGCCAGGCGGGTCGATGGATGGAACCCGGTGCCAAATGCCGTACCCGGCTTCAGCGTCACTACGATCTTCCGGCTGTCCTGATTTGGAAATTGTTCATACCCGAGATGGATCCCGATATCCTCTGTTATCCAGTACACACCACCCTGGTGATCGCCGGGCAGGAGATCGCTCGAAAGTACACGGTCGTACTCGGGCGGATCCATGTCGCAGAGATCAAAAGCCTGCAGATGCCACAGTGCCTGGACGAGTTTTTCTTTGCGTTCCTCGGTCTCGGAATCGTCAGGGAAGTAGGTCAGCATTTCAAACCAGCTGTGCTCTTTTCTGGTAAATACGCGATTGACGGTAATGTGCAGAAAACCGAACCGGTAGAGGATGGAGTACAGGCTCTCAACCAGTTCGATCTCGGCTTGGATGGTGATTTTGATCCAGGTAAGCACGTTTTTTTTGTTTTCAGTGGTTAATTATTCTCTGATTCTGTGTTTTGATCGGTCTGCTTCCTTATGATTATACCACGAATACAGGACCCTTTGCATTTCAGCGGAAAAAATGTATACTCAACATATCTTCAAAAAGGAGGTTTATTTTTTATGTCCAATCCACAGAGTGCAAAGGAAGTGCAGAAAGAACCCGTGGCAGAGAGGTACCAGCTTTTCACCGAGCTGCTCGAGCAGATGACCACCAACAACGCTCCCTCCGTCGGCGATGTCGTCGAGGGGACGGTAGTGGCTCTGAGTAAGGGCGAAGCTCTGGTTGATTTTGGTGCCAAATCCGAAGGAGTGATCCAGGGACGGGAACTCGTCGACCTCACAAGCGACGACCCGCTGGCTGTCGGTTCGAGCATTTTGGCTATCGTTCTGTTTTCTGAAGACGAAGAGGGCAGGGCTATCCTGTCCGTGCGCCGCGCCCGGGCAGAGAAGAAATGGCGCGAAATGAAAGACAAGTTCGACAACAAGACCGCGGTCGATGTCGTGGTGGTCCAGCCCAACAAGGGCGGCCTGATCGTCAACGCCGAGGGACTCCAGGGATTCGTCCCTATCTCTCAGCTTGGCCCCGCACATTATCCCAGCAAGATCGCGAAGGGGCCCGGCTTCTCCGATGCCGCCATCGCGTATCTCACGCAGTTCGTGGGCGCAGAATTCCAGACTGAGATCATCGAATTCGAGCGAGAGACCAACCGTCTCATCCTCTCCGAGAGGACCTACCTGCAGCACACCAAGGGTTTCCGTCCCCAGGAAGAGCTCGACTTCAAGGTCGGCGATACCGTCAAGGGCAAGGTCGTCGCGATCAAGGACTTCGGTATCTTCGTCGACCTCGGCTCTGCCAGCGGTCTGGTGCATATCTCTGAAATGTCCTGGGATCGTGTCAATCATCCCGGCGATCTGGTCAAGATCGGCGAGGATGTCTCGGTCAAGGTCATCGGTATCGAAGAGGGGGCCCGTCGCGTCTCTCTCAGCATGAAGCAGCTTTCCGAAAATCCCTGGGTCAAGGTCGCCGAACGCTACTCGATCGGTGCGGTCGTCAAGGGTAAAGTTACCAAGATCGTGGACTACGGTGCATTTGTCCAGCTCGAGCCCGGTTTCGACGGACTTGTTCATATCTCTGAGCTTTCCTCGTTCCACGTCAAAGATCCTGCCGATGTCCTGCAGGAAGGTCAGGAAGCTGATTTCAAGATCATCCTCCTGGATAAGGACGGACAGAGACTCGGCCTCAGCTTCAAGCAGGCCAATCCTGAACCTTTGACCCCTTCTGCCGGTACCCCGACGGTTGAGAAGAAACACACGGCCAAAGCAGAAGAACCGACCTCAGCCGTGCCGACGCCAGAGCAGGAACCAACCCCGGTGGTTGAAAACGCTCCCGCAGTCGAAGCAGAAAAGATCGAAGCGGCACCCGAAAAAGCTGTTCAGGCAGAAGCACCTGTGGTCCCAGAAGAGCCCGCAGTCGACAAAGGCGAAGCTGTCCAATCGCTCACCGAACTCGATGGGGTCGGACCTGCCGTGGCAGAAAAATTGTACGATGCAGGGTACCAGACCGTAGAAAAGATCAGCTCATCGACTATTTCCGAGCTGTCGCTGATCCCCGGCATCCGCATGGCCACGGCCGAAAAGATTCAGAAGAGCGCCGCTCTCAAAGCGAGCGACGCAACGAAAGAATAAATATCATCAATAGGCGCGACGCTGGAATCATCGTCCTGACCCTTGGATACAGAGGAGGCGTGGAATGAGTAAATCCTGGCTGAGAAATAATCTCGGCCTCATCATCCTGGCCATCATCGGGCTCGTATTCCTCTATGCCGTGGTGACTCCATTTGAGCCGAACGTGCAGGAAGTCGGGATCACGACCGTGATCAAGGAAGTGAAGAACAGCGAGGTCGAGAGCATCTCGATCTCCGGCAACAAGCTCGACATAACGCTCAATGACGGTACCAGGCAGTCAGCCCAGCAGGCGACCAATGTCGACATCCTGCAAGTCCTTTCCTCTCAGGGAGTGGATCTGTCCACGGTTCCCCTGACCTTCAAAAGTCAGCAGATGAGCGGAATGATCGGCGATGTGCTGGCAGCCTTGATCCCTACGCTCCTGATCATCGGATTTATCGTCTTCATGATGCGTCAGGCAGGAGGGGGTGGTGGAGGTTCTGCCTTTTCCTTTGGCCGCAGCAAAGCCAAGATGTACGCCGAAGAAGGCGCCGAAGGGCAGGACAAGTCCAAGGAAAAGAAAAGGACAAAATTCGAGGATGTCGCCGCCCTGGAAGAAGCCAAAGAAGAGCTGAACGAAATCGTGGAATTTCTGAAACATCCACAGAAATTCGCTTTGCTCGGGGCGCGGATCCCCAGAGGTGTTTTGCTCGTCGGGCCTCCGGGCACCGGCAAAACGCTGCTCGCACGCGCGGTCGCTGGAGAAGCGGGGGTACCGTTCTTTTCCATCAGCGGTTCTGAATTTGTAGAAATGTTTGTGGGTGTCGGTGCTTCACGGGTCCGCGATCTCTTCGACCAGGCCAAGAAGGCCGCTCCCTGCATCGTATTCGTCGATGAGATCGACGCCGTGGGGCGCCATCGTGGGGCAGGACTGGGCGGTGGACATGATGAACGTGAACAGACCCTGAATCAGATCCTGGTAGAGATGGACGGATTCGACGCCCGGACCAATGTCATCATCATGGCGGCGACCAACCGGCCTGATGTCCTCGATCCGGCCTTGCTCCGCCCCGGCCGTTTTGACCGGCAGGTGATCCTCGACCGGACCGATATCAAAGGACGCACTGCGATCCTTAATATTCATGCCAGAGGAAAGCCCCTGGCTGCTGGCGTCAACCTTGAGCTCGTGGCCAAACTGACCCCGGGATTCTCCGGCGCTGATCTGGAAAACGTCATGAATGAAGCGGCGATACTCGCAGCCCGACGGGACAAGAAAAAGGTCGGGATGTCAGAGCTAGAGGAAGCGGTGGACCGCATCCTGGCAGGACCGGAACGCAAGAGCAAAGTGGTCACCGAAACCCAAAAGAAGCTGACTGCCTACCACGAAGCCGGGCATGCCCTGGTGGCCAAGAAGCTGCCCAACGCCGACCCGGTACATAAAATATCGATCATTGCTCGTGGCATGGCAGGCGGCTATACCCGTTTTTTGCCGACCGAAGAGAGGGACAACTGGACCCGCGCCCAGTTCAAGGACATGATCGCAGCCATGCTCGCAGGGCATGCCTCCGAGGAGATTGTGTTCGGTGACGTCACCACGGGAGCCCGGGACGATCTGCAGCGCGCTACCCGCATCGCCCGCAAGATGGTGACCGAGTATGGCATGAGCGATGTCATGGGTCCTCAGGCATTCGGGCAGCAGGAGTCTGCTGATGTGTTCCTGGGGCACGATATCATGCGCCACAGAGACTACAGCGAAGATGTCGCACGCCAGATAGACGCCGAGGTCAGTGCGATCATGAAATATGCCTATAAGCAGGCCACCGATATCATCGTAGCCGAGCGCGTTTTGCTCGACAAAATCGCCTCCGTGCTGATCGAGAAGGAAACCCTGGAAGGCGAAGAATTTGAATCCTTTTTCGTCGAACCGGTACTGGAGCCGGGCAAGGTCACGAAGGTGAAGCGCAGTATTGACAGCTGACGCCCTCTGACATATCTTTACCACTGTTCTTCCGTTTACCGGATACCTATGATACAGGTGCCGATGATAGAACCGATACCGAGCCAATTGGCGAACGCCTATTAAAACCCTGCATGGAAAACAAAATCCGTGTAGGGTTTTTTAATTCATTACAGAAGGTGCTCATGCAGACTAAACGACGCGCGTTGATCAGCCTCTATGACAAGACCGGTATCGATGAACTCGCCCGCAAGCTCTCTGACTTTGGCTACGATATCCTCTCTACCGGCGGGACCGCAAAAGCACTCCAGAAGGCAGGATTTGCGGTGACCGAGGTGGCAGATGTTACCGGTGCAGCCGAATATCCGGAAGGTCTGGTCAAAACCCTTCACCCCCGTATCCACTTCGCCCTGCTTGCCAACCGTGACGACCCTGAGCATATGGCGCGCATGGAGCAGGACGGCATCATCCCCATTGATATCGTGGTCTGCAATCTCTATGCTTTTCATACTGTGGCGGACAAGGCTGAGGTCAGCGATGAAGAACTTCGTCATCTCATCGACATTGGCGGTCCCACCATGATCCGAGCCGGTGCCAAGAACTGGAAATATGTAGCAGTGCTTACGAACCCGGAAGATTATCCGGTACTCATCGCTGAGCTGGAAAAGGGAGAGGGAACGAGCAGTCAGGATTTCAGAGCCCGCATGGCGGTCAAGGCTTTTGAGCATACGGCTGACTATGATGCGCTCGTGTACAAGACCCTGGCACATCAGCTGAACCATGAACAGATCCTTCGCACCAAGTTCGTTCAGGGCACGGTGCTCCGCTATGGTGAGAACCCCCATCAGAAAGCCATATCCTACTTCGATCCATCCTATCCCCGTCCCAACATCATGGCGTCCAGGCAGCTGTGGGGCAAGGAGATCTCTTTCAATAATCTCGTCGACGGGGATGCTGCGCTGGAGGCTGTCATGGGCTTTCCTCAGTGCGCGGTGGCGGTGGTCAAACACACCAATCCCTGCGGACTGGCGTCGGCGGCCACGGCACGACTGGCCCTGGAAACAGCCTGGGAGGGCGATATCGTCTCTGCCTTTGGCTCTGTCATTGCCTGCAACCGTCCGGTGGATGCCGGATTCATGGATTTTCTGGATGCCAGGTTTGTGGAAATGGTGATCGCTCCGTCCTTTGCCCCGGATGTGATGACCTGGCTTCAGACGCACAAGAAAAAGAACCTTCGAGTTTTGGAAGTCGGAGATGTCAGCGTGCCGGCCAACAGGCTTTCCTATAAATCCGTGCATGGCGGTATGCTGGTGCAGGACGAGGACGATGCCGTGTTTGAAAAATGGGAGAGCGTCACCAAAACCATGTTCCCTGAGGACAAGAACGCGCTCGGCAAGTTCTCCTTTCAAGCGCTCAAGTATATCAAGTCCAATGAAATTTCCATTGTCCGCGAATACAAGCCCGGTTTTTTCCATATGCTCGGCATGGGTGCCGGGCAGCCCAACAGGGTGGATTCCATCCGCAAGCTCGCCCTCCCGAAGGCTCGCGAGAACCTTGAGCGCGAGGCGAAGGCCCTTGGGAAGGCTGAAGGTGAGATCGAAGCCTATATCAATGGGCAACTCGCTCAGTGTGTACTCGGTTCTGGGGCGTTCTTCCCGTTCCGTGACAGTATCGAGGAGATACAGAAGATCGGGATCAGGTATGTCGTGCAGCCGGGGGGTTCGGTCAACGACAGCGAGGTCATCGCGGCTTGCGACGAGTTCGGTATCGCCATGGTTTTCACCGGCATGAGGCATTTCAAACATTGATCCGTCATATAAAGGAAACGGGCTGGAAGTGATAAGCTAGGAGAAGGAGAAGAAGCGAAGTTTGTCA
>MNZT01000037.1 GCA_001873755.1 Candidatus Wirthbacteria bacterium CG2_30_54_11
CTACAGTAACGGTACGACTGTACTACAGTAACGGTACGACTGTAGATCCCAATCCCGGTACTTCTCCTGTCACTGGCGACGATGACGAGCAGGGTGATGACAGTGATGCAAATGAAATCGAAGACCGCGACACCGAAGACAGCCACGACAGCGAAGATCAGAATGAGGTCGAGGATCAACAAATAGTTGAAGATTCTCATGACAGCAACCCCGAACAGGACAGATCAGAGACGGAGCAGGAAAAAGGTGATACCGGCCTGGTCATCCAGGCTGGGTCTGCCCGTTCGACCCTGGTTGCCTGATAGAGCACCATTAGCCTTTTGAGGACCGCATGCCATGAAGAAAAAGATTCTGTTCGCTCTCATCATGATAGTACTGATCGCCAGTTCCGCGTTTACGGTGTACCATGTATTTACTGAGCGGCAGGCCAGGGCGAAAATATCTGCCCTGGAGAGTTCACCCTCCATCTCCTTCTTCACGGCAGCGGACCTCGCCCGGTATGACGGGACCGATCCCATCCTGCCGATCTACCTGGCACTCGACGGCTATGTCTACGATGTCACCGCCGGCAGCAGCTTCTACGCTGTCGGCGGTGACTATCACTATCTGGCAGGCAGGGATTCTACCACCGACCTCCAGATATTCGGCGGCGACATCATCAAGCGCAAGTATCCTATCATCGGTAAGTATGTGAACTGATATAAACCTATTGATTGAGCAGCCATGGGCACTCTACTCATCATCCTTTCCACGATACTTACCTTCAATTTCTGGATCCTCTCCAAGACCGACATCACTTCGATCCAGGCATTTCCTCTCCAGTCTGCCAGCCAGATCGCTGCCCTCATCGGCACCCTGCTGCTGAGCTGGAACTTCATTCTGGCCACCCGGCTCCCGGTGCTCGAGGATCTCTTCGGCGGCCAGGACAAGGTATACAAGAAGCATCATATCCTGGGTATCTTCTCGTTTGTCCTGCTGCTTCACCATCCGATCCTTCTTGCTTTCAGGTATCTCAATAACACCACCCTGGCGCTCAGGTATTTTCTGCCCTCGAACCTGCTCTCATACAATCTCGGAATATTTGCCCTATGGGGCATGATCATCCTGCTGATACTCACGCTCTTCATCAAACTGCCGTACCAGAGCTGGCTGTTCACCCACCGTCTTCTGGGGCTGCCGCTCCTCATCGCCTCGGTCCATATGTTCCTCATCCCGAGCGATATCAGCCAGAGCGGTCTGCTGCGCTACTGGATGTTCGCCTGGGTCGGAGTGGGGATAGTTTCCTACCTGTACAAAGTCTATCTCTATCGTTTTCTGGGGCCGCGCAACGAGTGCCGTGTGCTGTCGGTCACCCTGCACGGCGACATCGTCGACATCGTGCTGAAGCCGGTCGACAAAAAAATGAGTTATCTGCCCGGGCAGTTCGTCTTTCTCTCCACGAATTCGAAGGGCATCGGCGGCGAATCGCATCCTTTTTCCATCTCATCCTACGGTTCGGGTGAGACCATCCGTCTGGGGATCAAAGCGCTGGGCGACTACACTCACCGGCTCCAGCTGCTGAAGGCCGGGGACACGGCTTTTGTCTACGGGCCTTACGGCCGGTTCAGCCGCAGGTATCTCGATTCGACGAAGGACGCCCTTTGGATCGCCGGCGGCATCGGTATCACGCCATTTCTTAGTTTGTTTGACTACGAAAAAACCTTGCCGAGCAAGCACCGTACGGTACATTTCATCTATTCCTGCGTCGAGTCCCGGGAGAACACCACGTTCGATGCCGAGATCCAGGGTGCGCTTCCGGCTGTACCCCATGTGCACTACGCTCATTTCTGCTCGACCAAGCAGGGGTATCTCACCGCAGCCAAGATCAAAGCCCAGGTCGGCGAGGTCAAGGACAAGCTCATCCTCATCTGTGGGCCCGAGGTCATGCGCGTTTCGCTCACCGAGCAGTTCGTCACTATGGGAGTCCCCCGGTCGAACATCATTTTTGAGGATTTCAATCTGCTATGAAAAGATCACTTCGTACCCTCACTTTTTTTTCTCTCTGCAGTTTCACCATGCTCTTTGGTTCGCTCGTTATGTCCCGGGCGATCGGTGACAGAGCAACGATTGCTGTCGAGCCCCAAACCTGGGTCCAGTCGGCTGCAGTCGTGGATACGGTATCTGTTGATCTGGCCGCAGTTACGGGTCCGGCAGCGGCAGATACGGCGATCGCGGGACAGGACACCGGGGTGACAACCTCAGGGGCAGTCACCGGTGCGTCTGCGGTTACGTCTACCGCGGCACCTGTTGCGACACCTATCCCGACACCTATCCCGACACCGGCACCCACTCCCACTCCTGCCTCCACTCCACCGCCTGTGGATACTCGCTGTCTCGTCCAGATCGCAGGCGGCACTTATGATGTGACCTCATTGAGAAAGACGCATTCGGGTGGTAATGTATTCACCTGTGGGACAGACATGACGGCGATCTTTCAGAGCCAGCATGGGACCAATTATTCACTCATCGCAAAGTACAAGATCTAATCGGTGTATTGATGCGTATCCTCATCGTGGAAGACGACGCCACAATAGGGCTGAACATCCAGACCGTACTTCGCAGAGAAAGTTATGCGGTGGACCAGGTGGCGACCGCCGAGGAAGCGGCGCCGCGGGTTTTCAGCGAACCTTATGATTTATTGATTCTGGACTGGCGTCTGCCGGGGATGAGCGGGATCGATCTCTGCGGAATGATCCGCAAGGAAGGTTCGACTGTGCCAGTACTGATGCTCACCTCGCGCAGTCAGATCGAAGACCGAGTGCAGGGTCTCGATACCGGGGCGGATGATTATCTGACCAAGCCTTTTGACATGAACGAGCTGGTGGCCAGGGTGAGAGCACTGCTTAGGCGGCCTGCGCAGCAGACCAAGGATCCTGTCATATCGGTCGGCAAGCTTACCCTCGATACCAACACCCAGACAGTTCGCTATGGCAAGGAAACCATAGAATTTGCTCCCCGGGAATACGCGTTGCTGGAATACCTGGCCCGCCATCATGATGTTGTGCTCGACCGTATGGACATCATGAGTCATGTCTGGGATGAGAACGCCGACCCTTTTTCCAATACCGTGGATGTCCACATCCGTTATCTCAGGCGCAAGCTTGATGGCCTTACCAAAAACCCTCTTATCCGCACCATCAAAGGCAAAGGATACATGCTATGCGCCGAATGAAGACCACGACCCGGCTTGCCTTGTCATTCAGCCTGCTGACCCTGCTGCTCCTGGTAGTGTTCGGAGCGACTTTTTCCCTGGCTTCCTACGCGGTCATCAGCAGGCAGATCAAGGATGACCTCCATATCGAAGCCAAAGAGGTAGTGAAAGAGCATATCAAGGCGCAGGATGGCAGACTGATCTACACAGAGGGAGCAGACGGCAAAAGTCTGAGCGATCATCTGATCAATGATGAGGTCTCAGCCTTCATCTGGAACTCGAACAAGGAACTCATGGGATCCTTTGGCATCCTGTCATCTGATGGAGAAGATGACTTCGTCGCCACTGATGCGGGACCCTTGGAGATAGAAGGAAACGATGAAATTTTTGCAGAGGCATTGGCCTCGGGCAGCGTGCAGTTTTCCAGTCGTTCTCTCGGTACGACCAGGGAAATGGTCATCCTGACCTATCCCTTGAAATTCGGCGATCAGACCCTGGGTGTTCTGCAGCTGGGAAAACAGACTGATACGATCAGACAGATACTGTCGACCGATGCGCTCATCCTCCTGATCCTGCTTCCGCTCGGTATCTCTCTCAGCATGCTGGTCGGGATCTTCGAGGTCCGCCGGACATTTAGCCCGGTGCGTTCCATGGTCAGGAATATCAACCGGATCCAGACGTCAGACCTCAATACCCGGTTGAAAACTGTCGGCCACCCGGAGGACGACCTGGTACTGCTGTCCCGTTCGTTCGACCGTATGATGGACCGTCTTTCTGAAGGCATGGACCGTCAGAAGCAGTTCATCGCCAATGCTTCGCACGAGCTGAAAACTCCTCTTGCCCGGGCGGTCTCGTCTCTTGACGTGCTCCTGAGAGAAGATGGTCAGCCTGTGGAGTCACTCGATACGATCAAGCACGACCTGTTGGAGATGGGTGCTCTGATCGATCAGTTACTGTTCCTCGCGCGCTATGATGAAAAGGGCATGCCTTCGAAGACGAATGAGCAGCTGAACCTGCGCGAACAGATAGAGAAAGCCCTGCAGTCCCAGCAGCGTAGTCTGGAGGAAAAGGATCTGACCGCTGTGTACGATGTGGACAGTACGATCATACTGAGCACCGTTCCTGACCATCTTTTCATCCTCCTCACCAATCTCCTGTCCAATGCCGTCAAGTTTTCCAAACCTGGCGGCACCATAGAGATAGCCTGTCAAAAAGATCATTTTCCACTAACCATCACCATAGCAGATCACGGCATCGGCATGTCCGCCGATGACCTCGAACACCTGTTCGACCGGTTCTACCGGGGAGCGCAGGGTAAATCGTTTGCCCGGGGCTACGGTCTGGGCATGGCCATCGTTCGCGAGATCTGTTCGATCTACGAGATCGGGATCGAGGTGAAATCGAAGCCAGATGAGGGGACAACGGTCACGCTTTTGTTCTCGCCAGAATAGTTGCTCCCCTCCCTCGATGGCATGGCGCTCGCGAGCGCCGTACCGATGGGAGGGGAAGGCCGCCCTCTGGGGCGAGCCTCGTCGCAGCGACGGGGGAGGGTGCCTCTAGGTTCCTAGAGCCCCCTCTCCTTACCTCCCGCCTTGCGAGGCTCGCTATGAGCGGCCCCCGCGCCGGGGGGAGGAATAGACCAATGCATACACAAAGGGACGCGGTGTTTACCGCGTCCCTTTTGAGTTCTGGAAAATGCTGGATACTATTTGCTGAAGAGGTTCATAACATCCTTCACATGGACGACGCCGTTGAAATCAGGGATGTCGCCTTTACGCATTTTGGCTCTTTCCCCTCCGGCATCGCCCAGGCAGGAGACGATGATGTCGCCGGCTTCTACATCTTCATTCTCGGTATAGCCGTTGGTGGTGACGATTGTCTTGATGCCTGCGGCTTTGGCGGCCTTGAGGCCGTTTTTGGAGTCTTCGACCACCATGACCTCGTCGGGCTTGAGCCCGAGTTTGGAGAGCGCGAGATTGTAGATCTCGGGATCAGGCTTCTTGTGCTCGACCACATCGCCGGCCAGCACGAGGTCAAATTTGATGTCGTGGAGAATCTTGCCGGTGATGGCTTTGGCGGCTTGCTCGTTGGAGGTGGTGCAGACGCCGACCTTCAGCCCTGCGGCCATGGCTTCCCGCATGAAGCGGTGGATGCCGGGACGGAGCGGCAGTTTGCCTGATTCGATCAGTTCGACGAACAGGGCGGTTTTGCCTTTGTGCATGGCCTTTACGAGATCGTCCAGCTCATGGTCGGGAGTAGGCCTGGAAAAGCCTTTGGTCTTGGCGTGATGCTTCATCCGTTCCTTCCCGCCCGAGATCTGAAGCAGCTCGTGGTAGTATTCCACGCTCCACTCATCGGTGAAACCATGTTCCTTGAAGATCATATTGAACGAGACCCGGTGGCCATCGCGTTCGGTGTCGATGATGACTCCGTCCTGGTCGAACAGTACTGCTTTGATCTGAGCCATGATAATACCTCCATAACGGGCAGACAGGTCAGTTGAGCGAATCGGTAGTTGCTTCAGCCATACCGAAGAATTCGCGGACAGTAGCCACGAACAGGCGGTTTTCTTCCTTGGAACCGATGGTGACGCGGAACCAGCCTTCGCTATCATATTTTCTGGTTTCACCACGGAGAATGATGCCCTTGGTCTCGGCAAAAGCAAGAACATCTTTTCCTGTTTTTCCCGTGGGACCGCAGTCGAACAGGATGTAGTTCGACTTTGAAGGCAGGGTGACAAATCCGGGGATATCTTTGAATGATTCGGTGATGAATTCGACTTCGCTGTTATTGTATTCCACACGTTTGGCCAGGCTTTCGGTGTCCTCAAAGGCAGCAAGTGCCGCCCACATGGGGATCGTACCGACGTTCCAGGGCAGGAGAGAGCCCGAGATCTGGTCGATCACTTCTTTTGCAGCCAATGCGTATCCAAAACGCATGCCTGCCAGACCGTAGGCCTTGGAAAGCGTACGGGTGATGATGACGTTGGAATACTTCTTGGTGAGTGCTACCTGGGACAAGCCCAAGCCGGAATACTCTACATACGCTTCGTCGATCACAAACGGGATACCGGTCTCAGCGATGCGGACGAAATGCTGCGCGTCCATGAAGTTCCCTGTCGGGTTGTTCGGATTGGCGATAGTGATGATCTTGGTTTTCGGGGTGATCGCGGCGAGGATGGCGTCGGGATCAAAGTGCATGGCTTTGTCCTTGTAGATCATCGGAATGCTGACCATGGTTGCGCCCAGCAGCTTGCCGCGGAGGCCGTAAATACCGAAGCACGGAGTGTGCTGGATGACCTCGTCGCCCGGCTCGATGAACATGCGGAAGATATTATCAAATACTTCGCTGGAGCCATTGCCGATCATGACATTGTAGGGACCTTCCAGCCCATTCATCTCCGCGATCTTGGTGCGGACTACGAGACCCTGGTCAGGATAGCGGTTTGCCATTTTGGAGTATTTGGCCATCGCTTCGAGGACCTTGTCGGATGGGGGAAGAGGGTTTTCGTTCGACATCATGCGATGTAGAGACGGATCTCTCCATGCTTTTTCGATGTGGTTCGAGATGTACATGGGAATGCCCTTGACCCACGGTGAATAATACTGGTCGATGCTTTTTGTCATTCTTTCTCTTCCTTTCCTATATTGAAGATAAACGATGCACTATTTTGGGCTATGGCCTGCAAGGATATGATCCACAGCGTCCGCGAGGTCAGCAGCTCGATGATCAGGAATGAACTCTGGTGATAGTGAATGCTCTCCAGCGATGAATATTGATCTTACTCCGATATTGTGCGCGAGGGCGATGTCGGTCTGTCGGTCTCCGATCAGCCAGGTCCCTGAGAGATCAATGTCAGGGTGTTCGTTCAGCGCTTGGTCGATCAGTCCTCTTTTTGGTTTTCTGCAAGAACATCCGCTGTTGATCGCATGAGGGCAGGTGTAGATGCTGTCGATGCGGGCACCGGTTTCGCTCGAGATGAACCGGCACAGTCTCCCGTTCATTTCCAGATACAGTTTAGAAGAGAGACTGCCATCAGCCAGGCCATCCTGGTTGGTGATGACGAAACAGTGATAACTTGTGTCCTTCAATCTGGTGAACGCTGTCTTCACAGAGGGCAGGATCTCGAACTTATCGAGACTGTCGATCACCTCTGAGGTAGGGCCGATCGACGGGTCGAACAATGGTTCCCGTAACAAGACACCATCACGGTCCAGGAAGATTGCATTCACTCGTGTTCCCTTGCTTGATATGCGGTACATGACCCGAGATCAGGCTTTTCCGGCGCAGCCGAGCAGGTCGATCCAGTGCATGACGGCCACCCGGATGGCGTCCCGCACCGCTACATCGATCTTGCCGGGGTCGTACTCATCGTGGTGGCCGCTGATATAGTTATAGGTGGCGTCGATCAGGGTGTGCTTGAGTTCGGTGGAGACATTCAGTTTGGCTCCGCCGGCGGCGAGGAGCTTCTTGATGTACTCCTCGGGCAGGCCGGTGCCGCCATGGACGACAAGCGGGGTTTTGATGCCGTTGCCGTTGAGCATTTTGTGGATGGTCGCCATGCGCTCGAAATCGATCTTGGGATTTTTGGTCTTGTATACGCCATGGGCGGTACCGATAGCAGGGGCAAAAATGTCGATCCCGGTACTCCGGACGAATTCGATGGATTGCTGGGGGTTGGCCAGCTGGGCTTCATCGTCCGCGACCTTGATCTGATCCTCGACACCGCTGACGGTACCGAGCTCACCTTCGACTGAGATGTTGCCGAGCGAATGACAGTAGTCGACGACTTCTTTGGTCTGGCGGATGTTCTCGGCATAGGTCTGTTTGGAGGCGTCGATCATGATGTTGGTATAGCCGGAATCAGCACATTTTTTGCAATAGTCGACGTCGGTGCAATGGTCGAGGTGGAGGCAGACTGGGATGGGGGCAGAGGAGGCGAGAGTGCGAAAGATCGCAACCATCATGTCTGTGCCGAGGAATCTTGAAGGCTTGACTGAAGTCTGGACGATCACGGGAGTTTTTTTCTCGACTGCGGCATCGATCACCGCTTCGAACTGGACCAGGTCGGTGATGTTGAACGCGCCGACGGCGTATCCGTTCGCGGCAGCATCCATCATGATCTCTTTGGCGTTCACGATCGACATACGGTCTCCTCCTAAAAATTGGCTAGCGTGAGTATAATATTGTCGCGCAGGTTATGCAACCTTGATGTATCGGCATGGACCTGAACACAGCGGTCACTGTCAGATCAGAACGCCGCGGAGGGTACTAACGGGAGTCGACTGGAGGCAAGGGAAGCATTTTTGACCTTTCAGCAGAGGTGGTCAGATACACACCGATCAGTGAACAGATGACGCCGAGGACAAAAACCGCCGTCAGTTTTTCGTTGAGCAGCATGGCTGCCCAGACAAAGGTCATGAAGGGCTGAATATACTGGGTAAGCGAGGCGGTGAGAGGATCGGCTTTTTTGACAATCAGCTGACCGAGAAAAAAGGCCAGCACCGTCCCGACCGTAGCGACATAGAGCAGCCCCAGGATCGCTTCGACAGGGACACCGACCCACCAGCGGGGAGAGGTGTGCAGATCGGAGAGCGCGAAGAGCGAGGAGGCTAGGGTGGAGACTAACGTGAATACGAACACGATCTGGCTGAGAGAGAAGCGGTCGTGGAGTTTCTGGCTGAGCATGAGATAGAGAGAATAAAAGATCACGGCGAGGAAAATGAGTAGATTGCCTTTGACGCTGCCGAGATCGGTCTGTCCTGAAGTGATCATGGGCAGAGCGAAGAAGATGGCCGTTCCCAGGAAGCCGATGGCTATGCCCAGGGAAGTTCTTTTCGTGATGCGCCGGCGCAAGAAGAAGATCGAGATCAAGGTGACTAGAATAGGAACCGCAGCATAAAGCATCTGGGAGATGTTCGCGGTTGTATATTTGATGCCGAAAGCGAAGAAATAGGTGTTGGCTGTAGCGAGGCAGGATACGAGCGTGAGTTCCAGCAGCGGACGCCTGGCGACAGGGAACCGCTTTCGGGCAAAAGGAAAGAGGATCAGGGCGGCGATGAAAAAGCGGAGGAAAATAAAACTCATGGTCGGTATGCTCAAAAGCGAGATTTTGGCGAACACGCCGATACCGCTTGACAGCAGGGAGGTCAGGAAGACCAGGCCGAGGATGGAGGAAGAATGACGGTGGGTGGGTGATGGCACAGAAGGGGCTCCTGGATGTAAAGACAGATTAACAGGGCTCAGTGGGGGGCAGTGTATGGTGCTCTCCGGATTCGGCTGAAGTCGTGAGATAGACGCCGGCCAACGTACAGATCACTGCAATAATAAACACGATCGTCAGGCGTTCTCCGAGCAGCAGGGCTGCCCAGACGAAGGTCATGAAAGGCTGGATATATTGAATGACCGAGGCGGTGACGGGGTTGGACTTCTTGACCACCAACTGGCTCAGATAGTAGAACAGGACCGTGCCGATCGATCCTGCGTATAATAATCCCACATACGCTGCCGGAGGTACCGTATTCCACCATGCAGGGTTTGAGATCAGATCGACAGCTGTCAGAGGGGCGCTGATGATCAGGGAAACGAGGGAAAAAATGAAAACGATCTGACCTACCGAGAACCGGTCATGGAAGCGTTCACTGGCCAGACAGTAAACTGTGTAAGTTATGACCGAGACGAAAATGGTTAGATTGCCCCGGATACCGCCGAGCGACGCCTGACCTGTGGTGAGCATGGGTAGGACCAGGATGAGGGCAGTTCCTAAAAAGCCTATGGAGATACCTATGGTCGCTCGTCTGTTGATACGGTGGTGGAGGAACACGATCGTGATGAGGGTGGTCATGAGAGGGAGAGAGGCATAGAGCATCTGGGAAATACTGGCGGTCGTATCACTGATCCCGAAGGCAAAAAGGATGGTATTGGCCGTGGCCAGCAGGGAGACAAGCATGAGCTGGAGCAGTGGTCTGCCTGCAGGTAGTTTTTTCACAGAAGAAGGTGCGAGCAGGATCGTGGCGATGACGAAGCGCAGAAAGATAAAACTCATGGGCGGGATGGTTCGCAGGGCGATCTTGGCGATAGGGCCAAATCCGCTTCCGATGATGGCAGTGAGGATGATGAGGGCGAGAACGGCGGAAGAGGTGCGGTGGTGAGATGGCAAAAAGGAGCTCCAGTGGGTAGTTTGATCAGATGTCATCCCTGCGAAGGCAGGAATCTCCGAGGTTGCTGGATCAGGCGGTCAGTAGATACCTGCCTGCGCAGGTATGACAGGTTTCGGGGTGGTGAATGTAACAGCAATGCAATCATGGGGTACCAGTTTTTCTGAACTGTTGGATGAACATCTCCCAGACCAGGTAGGCGCCGGCCAGGGCAGAAACTACCAGGATGAGGTTCCTGCAGGTCCTGATGACGCTCGCGATAATGGTATCCTGTTCTAAAATGTGCATCCTGGAAAGCAGGTATGCCCAGTCATGGGAAGCGGGGCCGGGCGCGTAGCTGACCATAGGCAGGATCTGTTGTCGCGCATCAGCCATGTACCTGGCGATTCCGGTGAGGTTGGTTCCCAGCCAGCTGAGCGCAAAAGCAACCGCAAAATAGTCCTTCTGCCGGCTGAACTGCCAGATCGTGATCAGGGGCGCAGCCAGCTGGGTAATCGTGCCTCCGGCAGCCATGAGATCGCTGCCTGCCCAAAAGAAAAGCAGATGGCCGGTCTCGTGGATCCCCAGGTTCAGTCCCTCGATGAAGCTGCGGTAGTCGGCATTTTGAAGCGTTCGGATCGCGATATATCCCATCCAGATGGCGAGCGGGAGATAGAGATACCAGAGTCTGCCCTGCGCCCAGACCTGCAGGTTTTCGACTTTCCGGTCTATCCAGGATACGGTTATAATGGATTTGATCCCTTTGTCGGTCGAGGGGACGAGGACGCGGGGCTCTTCGGTCGGGTGTTGGACATTTGGCTGGTTCGGCAAGTCTTTTTCCTCGGGTATTCCCAAACTGTCAGGGGAGGGGGATTGTTTCGGTCAGGAGATCCTGGTGACGTTTTATGGCATAGAGTTTGACCAGTTCGAACCAGACGACACTGATGACGCCGGCGGAGACGGTGATGAAGAGGTCGATGAGATGCATGGGTGCGAAGTGGAACATATTCTGGAGGAAAGGCACGGTGATCACCAGTCCGAGAAAGAGCAGAGCGCCGCTGAGGACATATCCGAGGGCTTTGTTCTGTTTTTTCATGTTGGCAATGATCGACGCCGCCCAGCTGCGGTTGGTCAGGATGAGGCAGAGATTGGAGATGATGAGGGTGATGAATGAGAGGGTCCTGGCCTCGGAAAAGGTTTCGCCGAGATACAGGGAGATCTTGTATACAGCAGCAACGATTATCAGAGATACAGTGCCCTGCAGGAGGCTGATGAAGAGAGCTTTCCGGCTGAAAAGCGGTGCTTTGATGGAGCGGGGTCGGCGCTGCATGATGTCGTCGTCCGCTTCTTCAGCTTCAAAAACCACTGAGCAGGCCGGGTCGATGATGAGTTCCAGGAACACGATGTGCACCGGGTAGAGGATGGTCTCTTCCCAGCGCAGCAGTACCGGGAGCAGGGCCATCCCTGCGATGGGGATATGGACGCTTACGATGTAGGCCATGGCCTTTTTCAGATTGTCGTAGATGCGGCGGCCCATGCGCACGGCAGCCACGATAGTAGAAAAATCATCATCCAGCAGCACGAGGTCCGAAGCTTCGCGGGCTACATCGGTGCCTCGTTCGCCCATGGCGATGCCGATGGCGGCTGATTTCAGCGCCGGTGCGTCATTGACCCCGTCGCCGGTCATCCCGACCACTTCCCCGTTCGCTTTCAGTGCATTGACCAGGATGAATTTCTGTTCCGGCACGACCCGGGCAAAGATGTCAGTGTGTTTCACCCTTTCCCGAAGGGTCGCTTCGTCCATCTGCTCAAGCTCGGGTCCGGTGATGATGTTCTCTGTGTTTCTGAGGCCGATCTGCTGGGCGATGTTCTGGGCGGTTTTTGGGTAATCACCAGTGATCATGACCACCCGGATGCCGGCGGTGTAGCACTCCTTGATCGCCGGAGGGACCGTGGGCCGGATGGGGTCAGCCAGGCCGATCAAGCCGATGAAGTGGAAGTCGAAATCATGCTGCTTCTTGGGGAGGGAGGCGTCGTGCTGGAAGGTGGCGCGGGCAACACCCAGTACTCTCAGTCCCCTGCCGGCCATCTGCTGGATCTTGTCCGCCAGTTCTTTTTGTCTGTCGGCCGGCAGGTGGCAGAGGTCCATGATGGCTTCGGGGGCACCTTTGGCGGAGATGACATAGTCCCTGCCGTTCGGGGAGCTCCAGACCTGGGACAGTGCGAGCAGTTCACGCGAGAGCGGGTATTCCTGCACCAGGTTCCAGTCCTGATGCAGATGCTCGGTCTGCGCCAGCTTCAGATCACCGATCTGCTTCAGCGCTTTGTCCATGGGGTCAAAGGGGTATCTTTTGCTCGCCAGGATCCCGTACTCTATGAGCCGGTGGAACGTCTCCGGCAGATCACCAGCTGTATCGATGTCAAAAAAAGCATCTTTGACGTAGAGCATCTGGATGGTCATGAGATTCTGGGTGAGCGTTCCGGTCTTGTCCACGCAGAGCACGGTGGCAGCTCCGAGAGTTTCGACTGCGGACATTTTGCGGGCGAGCATTTTTTTCAGCGACATGCGGTAGGCGCCGAGCGCGAGGAAGACGGTCAGCACGACCGGGAATTCTTCCGGGAGCATGGCCATGGCAAGAGTGACCCCTGTCAGGAAGCTTTCGACGAGGTTGCCGGTCGCCAGCAGGGAGGCGATGACCACGAGGGCGCAGAGCCCTACGGCGATCATGAAGATCGTCTTCACCAGATGTCCGGTTTCCTTCTGCAGCGGGGTTTCTTCCTGTTCGACGCTTTGGAGTGCTTTGCCAATCCTGCCCATCTCGGTCTGAAGTCCTGTATTTTTGATCAGAACGACGCCCTGGCCCTGCACGACCATGGAGCCGCTGTAGACAAAAGGCAGGTCATCGCCGCCGGGTCGTCCCATTTCCAGCGTGGCAGGTTCAGTATCGGTCGGATTCTTTCTTACTGCTACCGATTCCCCGGTGAGCAGGGATTCGTCAGCGGAGACAGAGATGCCCCAGAGCAGCACGCCGTCTGCGGCGATACGGTCACCCTCGGTGATGATCATGTAGTCGCCGGGGACGACTTCCCGGCCAGCGATGCGGACCCGCTCACCGTCGCGGATGACGAGGGCTCGGGGACTCGAGAGGTCCTTCAGCGCTTCGATCGCGTTTTCGGTTTTGCCTTCCTGGTAGATGGTGATGCCGATCATGACGAAAACAAATCCCAGCAGCATGATCGCTTCCTGCAGGTCACCCAGGAAAAGGTAGAGTGTGCCGCAGGCTACCAGGAGCAGGAACATCGGTTCCTCGACCACCCCCAAGGCGATGGTGAGGAGTGTTTTTTTCTTGCCCGACGGCAGTTCGTTGTAGCCGTATTGTTCCAGTTTCTGCCGGACTTCTTCCGAACTCAGACCGCGGAGCTGCTTTACTTCGTGTTCGCTGAGTGCCATGGTTTCATTCCCAAAAAACAAAGACTTCCCGAACTATAGCATGCAAACCGTCGTTTTGGTAGTCGCTTCAGCTGTTAGTTCTGTCTATTCAACCTGCCGATATCTGTTCGTTCTTTGCGTCATCCCGCCTTGCGAGGCTCGCCAAGGGCGGCCTGAGCCAAGGCATCTGCGGTGAAGGATCTGCGGTGAAGGATCTGCGGTGAAGGATCTGCGGTGAAGGATCTGCATTGATAGTATATCAGGGAGATTCTTCCCCGCCTGAGGCGGGTCAGAATGACATTTCCGTATCATGACCACTGTATTTCGTTGTATAGTCATCCCGGCTATTGTTCGAATTGGAGGCACTATGACCGATATGAAAATGATACCCAACTGGCGCCGCATCAGGAACAACCCGGATGTAAAGAAGCGGCTCGAGCAGCGCTGCCATCTCGTCAGGTACATCCGGGAATATTTCTGGGAGCAGGACTTCTTCGAGACCGAGACACCAACCCTGGTAGATGTGCCCAGCATGGAGCCATTCCTAGACCCCTTCAAGACGAGGTTGATCGCGGAGAACGGTTCGTCCTCGGACGCGTACCTCATCACTTCACCTGAGTACGCCATGAAAAAGTTGCTGGTCGGCGGTATGGAGAATATTTTCCAGGTGACCCGGAGCTATCGCAACAGGGAAACTCTCAGCCGTCAACACAATCCCGAGTTCACTATCCTGGAGTGGTACCGCGCTCACTCGACCTATGAGCAGATCATGCGGGATACGGAATGGCTTGTCGCTTCTGTTGCACAAAAACTGCTGGGCACCTTGCAGATCTCGTATCAGGGCGCCCCGATGGACCTGAGCCTGCCCTGGAAGCGGACCTCGTATGCTGAGGCGCTCGAGAAGTATGCGCAGCTGAAGTATGACGATATCGAGTCCCCGGATGCCTTGAAGGCGGTCATGAGGTCTAGGGGATACCGGTTTGAGGACACTGAAGACTGGGACTCGCTGATCACCCGGCTGTTCGTGCAAGAGGTTGAGCCGAAACTAGGCAGAGGCAAACCTGAGATCCTGTTCGACTATCCGGCCTCTCAGGCTTCGCTTTCGACCATATCACCGGCAGATCACCGGTTCGCCCAGCGGTTCGAAGCGTTCTCCTGCGGGCTGGAACTCTGCAACGCGTTCAACGAGCTGACGGACGCAGAGGAACAGTATCAGCGGCTGAGCGAAGAACATGAGCTCCGGGTCGCCATGGGCAAGGATGACTTTGCCGTGGATATGTCGTTCATCGAAGCCCTTCGGACGGGTATGCCGCCCTCTGGAGGCAGCGCGCTGGGGGTGGATCGGCTGGCCATGCTCCTACTGGACAGCCCGGCCATGGGTGATATAGTATGGCTCCCGTGGTACGAGATGTTTCATTTATAGGGACAATACCGTATGGAGATCAATGACATTCACAAAGGTTCGGTCATCATGATCGACGGCAATGCGTATAAAGTGATCGACAATCAGGCCGTCAAACCGGGCAAAGGCACCGCTTTCAGCCGTACCAAGCTTCGTGCGCTTATGAGCGATAAAACCATTGAATTGACCTTCAAGGCCGGCGAAAAGATCCAGGAAGCGGAAGTCAACTATTTCGACTGCCAGTATCTTTACAACGACCCCGAATCCTTCATTTTTATGTTGAAGGACAACTTTGAGCAGTATTCACTTCCGAAGGATGCCATCGGCGAGCGGGCCAAGTTCTTCAAAGAGAATATGGACTGCAAGATGGTGTTCCTGAACGGCAATCCCGTCGACGTGAACATCCCGCCCAAGATGGATTTCAAGGTAACTGAGGCTGACCCCGGAGCTAAAGGCAACACCGCCACCGGCGCCACCAAACAGGTCACGATCGAGACTGGTGCGCAGATCACGGTACCCCTGTTCGTTAAGCAGGGTGACACCATCCGCGTCAATACGGAGACCGGGGAGTATGACGTCAGGGTGTAGCAGTTGTTTTTGAGTTGCCTGATTTTTCGTAGAGACGTAGCAATGCTACGTCTCTTTTGTTTTCGATACGGGGATTTATAGCAAGTTTAGCGAGTTTATCTTTTTTTGATAAATTCACTCAGTTGAAGCATGTAGTTGTAGCAAGTTATTTGTAGTTATTGCGAAATTACGCTATAAGTTGGATTGTTTCTGTGTCCATTTGTTCGACGAGTTTATGCGGCTGGCTATACCAAGTGATGACTGGAAGGCCTGATACATGAAAAATGAGCTTTTGCCGGTTCTTCGATTTGTGCAGACCTGCCAGAAGCAGTCTGCCGGTAGTACCGAACCGACTTTTTATCCTGCTTTGCAGGCTCTGTTGGAGACGCTCGCCGGTAAAGGCAGTCATCTGAAGGGTCTCCAGATTCAAGTCAATCCTCGAAAGACCGAGGGCGGGATGCCGGATCTCCTCCTGAAGATCGGAGCAGATCAGCTCATCGGGGTGGTAGAGGTCAAGCATCCGGCCAAAGTATCCAATGATACTTTTTTCGATCTCTGTGTGGGTGAGCAGGTCAAGCGCTACCGGGATGCTTTTGGAACGGTTCTCGTCACCAATCTCACGCGGTGGATACTTCTGACTCCGGAAATGGGCAGTACCAAAAAAGATTTGAAAACCGCGCCAGCCTGCATTTTGCTCGATTCACTGGAGGATGAGGTCGACGAATCAGCCGCAGCCGGTCTGGTGACGCTCCTCGACCAATTCCTCGATAGTCTGCCGCAGGCCGAAAGCCGGCCAAAACCGTTAGCCCAAAAAATGGCTCGTCGGGCTCAGATACTCTATCAGGAAGTGCTTTCTGAACTTCAGGCAGAATCTGCCGGGCAGGATGGCGAGATGCTGACTATGCTGCGCAATGCCAGCAACGCCCTGAGATCAGATTTCTCCTATGTGGGGAACGTTCCCCCGATGGAGGTCATGGAATCATTTGCCGATACCGTGGCACAGGCAGTGACGTACGGCTTGTTCTATGCGCGGCTCGATGCCCGCAACCGGGATGACTTCTCGCTTGGCAATGCGCTTTCGCATTTCCCGCAGAGCGTACCGGTACTCTATGAGCTGATCTCCCTGGCCACCAAGCCTGCATACTCAGGTTCACCTTTTGCGGATGCAGTGCGGAGTATTGTAGCGCTTCTTGCCCTTTGTGATCCCGAGCAGGTGCAGGCAAACCTGCTGAAGGAGAAGAAGCATGACCCGGTCGTCTACCTGTACGAGGATTTTCTCCACGCCTACAATCCCCAGGTGCAGGATGTCCGGGGAGTGTATTACACGCCGCCGGAGATCGTACGCTATATGGTCAAGGTAACCGGCGAGATCCTGACAAAACACTTTGGCATCGCGACCTTGAATGACGAACGGGTCGCGATACTCGACCCGGCATCCGGA
>MNZT01000055.1:0-693 GCA_001873755.1 Candidatus Wirthbacteria bacterium CG2_30_54_11
GAGCCGGACGGTATTGATCACGACCAGTATAGAGATGATGACGAGCAGGAGGATGAGAAAAAGCCCGACGTTCGTGAGGATCCTGGTTCCCCGGTTGATGGTGTCGACCGTCTGCTTGGAATACTTGATCTTCTTGATCGCATCATTCCCTTCGAGGGAGTTCGCTATGGTCTCAAGTTTATCCGGGTTCGTCGTCTTGATATCGAGGCTGGCAGAAAAAGGATTGCCGTAATCCCGCACCGCATCGGCGATCTGAGGCTGCTCCTTCAGATAGGTCGAGTATGCTTCATCCTTGGACACGTAGTGGGTCTCTTTGACCAGAGGATTTTTCAGAAGGTCGTCGCGGATGGCGAATATGTCTGCCTCTGAGACCGTAGGGTCAAAAAAGATCGTGAAGTCGACCTTTTCCTCGATAGACTTGATGGCACGACTGAAGCTGTTGCCGAAAAGCACCGAGACATCGACCGAAATGAAGACCAGGAACATGACGGATATGGCGGCGATGGTCAGCCAGCCGTTCCGCATCATGCCAGTGAGGCCCATTTTGATCACACGATAGAGATTGCGCACGAGTACTCCGGTATCTCAGATGAATCAAACTGATCAGGAAACATAACGCCCGGCGGCCTGATCGCGGACGACCATGCCATCCTCCAGGGCCACGACCCTCCTCCTGATCGTATTGACGAAGGT
>MNZT01000055.1:706-5247 GCA_001873755.1 Candidatus Wirthbacteria bacterium CG2_30_54_11
CGGTGGTTCCGAAATTATTGATCCGCTGCAGCAGCTGGATGATCTCCCAGCCGGTCCCGTAGTCGAGATTTCCGGTCGGCTCGTCGGCGAACAGGATCTTGGGCTGATGGATGAGCGCCCGGGCGATGGCGACCCGCTGCTGCTCCCCACCCGAAAGTTCGCTGGGGAAATGATGTGCTTTGTCCTCCAGGGAAACAAGCGCGAGGACCTTGGGTACTATCTCATTGATCTCCCGGGTGGTCTTGCCCACCATCTCGAGCGCAAACGCGATATTCTCAAAAGCGGTTTTCTGCGGCAGCAGCTTGAAATCCTGGAACACAACCCCGATCTTCCGGCGGTACTGTGCTATCTGATTGCCGCGGATGAAATCTATGTCCTCGCCATCAACGAAAATTTTACCGGTATGGAATACAGATTCCTTGATCAGCATGCGAAGCAGGGTGGACTTGCCGGCCCCGCTGGGTCCGATCATGGACACAAAATCCCCCGCTCCGATGCTGAGATTGACATTGCGGAGGACGAATTTTTCACCGTATTTTTTACTCACACCCTGGATCAATATCACGTGCCTGTCCTCTTCGTACGTTGCATAGCCCCATTCAACAGGTATCTCACCTACTTGTCAACCAGGCCAGGATGAACTCATCGAGGTCTCCATCGAGCACCCTTCCCACATCGCTGACCTCATGTTCGGTCCGGTGGTCCTTGACCATGGTATAGGGCTGAAGAACATAGGAACGGATCTGATTACCCCAGGAACCCTGCTTGTACTCACCCTTGGTCGACTTGAGGTCTGACTGAAATTTCTCATCCTGCAGGAGCTGCAGACGCGACAGGATTATCTGCATCGCTACCCGCTTATTCTGTAGCTGAGACCGCTCATTTTGACAGGAGACCACGAGTCCGGTGGACAGATGGGTGATCCGCACGGCAGAGTCCGTCGTATTCACGCCCTGTCCCCCATGGCCGCGCGCGCGGAAAGTGTCGATGCGGATCTCTTCGTCCTGAACCGCGACCCCGGACAGCTGATCCAGAAGCGGCACCACTTCCACCAGGGAAAATGAAGTCTCCCGGGTGTGATTACTGTTGAACGGCGAGAGGCGGACCAGCCGGTGGACCCCGTGCTCTGCCTTCAGATGACCGTAGACCCGTTCACCCGAGACCTCGATATCCGCACTTTTGATCCCGCCCTCTTCTCCGTCAGACATATGCAGGAGGGTCGCTTTCCAGCCTTTTTTTTCAAAATACCGCAGATACATGCGCTCCAGCATCTGCGCCCAGTCCTGGGCGTCTATTCCGCCGGTACCTGCGTGGATGCTGAGAACCGCATCCGACTGGTCATACGTCCCGGAAAACATCTGCAGCAACTCCATGGAGCCCAATTCCTGCTCCAGCGTCTGCATTTTCTCCGTCAGGTCAGAGACCAGCGAAGGATCGTTCAGCTCGATAAACTCTCTGATCTCCGCCAGCTCCCCCTCTACCTTTTCGATCCGGGTGATCTCATTGTTCAATCGTCCCATGACCTTCATGGTTCCCTGAGCCGCCTCCGCGTCATCCCAGAAAGTCGGAACGTCGATCAGACTTTGTAGTCTGGCTCGCTCTGCCATCTTCGCCTGCAGGTCGCTCATATCTTTTACTTTGGCCAGACGTGCACCCAGGGCGTCCGCAATTTCCAGCAGCTCAGCCATTTATTTGCCTTTCAGGAACAATTTTCCAAACCAGGGGAGGTCACAGACCCCCCACCACATGGTCAGCAGCAGGAATACTGCTCCACCGGCCAGGGTACAGATCACGGTTTCCAGAAGCAGCATGGAGACCCGGGAGACATCCAGGATGCTGGAGAACCAGATTTCCAGCCCCCAGACCGCCGCTCCCATGATGCCAGAAGCGCTGAGGATCTTGACTGCCGCACCGGCAAACCCGTTCAGGTCGATATGCTTGACCCGGTTGGAAAGCAGTACGAGGAGAAGGAGCATATTGACGATACTGGCGATGGAATAGCTCAATGCCAGCATGGAAAAATGATGCACCGTGAAGACCAGGATCAGGCTCAGTCCGGTGTTCAGTACGGTCGAGATCAGGCCGGCGATGACCGGGGTCCGGGTATCCTGAAAAGCATAGAACGAACGGTTCAACAGGTAAACCGCCGCCTGAGCGAAGATACTGATGCTGTAGAGCGCAAGTGCGAATGCCACGGACCGGGTCTCGAACCACCCTAATGTACCATGACCGAAAAGCAGACGGATGATCTCCACCCGCAGCACGACCAACCCTATGCTGAGCGGCACCGTGAAGTAGAGGATGTGCCTCAGCTGCTTTAAGAACTCAGATCCAAACCCTTTCATATCCTTCTGCGCTACTTTCCGGACCAGCATGGGAAAGCTGGCTGTAGCGATAGCCATGCCAAAGATCCCCACCGGCATGGACTGCAGCCGGTTGGCGTAATTCAGGAGCGCGATGCTGCCGACCGGGAGAAAAGAACCTAGTATGACATCGACGATGAGATCGATCTGGCTCACGCTCATCCCCACCATCCTGGGCCCGGACATCCTGGCGATCTCCCTGACCCCCGGGGTCTTCAGATCAGTATCCATCCGCCACCGAAATCCGAGCTTCAGCGCAGGGTAGACCTGGATCCCTGCATGGAGCGCGGCACCGCACACGACACCCATCCCCAGCCCCCAAATCATGCCGAACCAGGGCACGAAGAAGAGGACCCCGGCGATGATCCCGACATTGTACATGACCGGCGCCCAGGCACTGGCGGAAAACTTGTGGTGGGAATTGAGAACTCCGGTCAGCACATTGCTGATACCCAGCAGAATGGGAGAAAGCAACATGATCCTCAGGAGCTGGACCGTGATATCCCGCCGTGCCGGATCAAAACCCGGGGCCAGCAGAGGGACAACGAGCGGAGCGAGAACGAAAATAACGAGAGAGCTGCCCGCGAGTATCAAAAATAAATAGGTCGTCACCACATCAGCCAGTTTCCAGGCCGTGTCCTTTTTCCCCTCTTCCCGTAACCGTGCAAACACCGGGATGAACGCCGAGGAAAAAGCACCCAGGACAAAAAGCTTGGTCAGGAGATCAGGCAGCTGAAATGCCGCATTGTAGGCATCCAGCTCCGGCGGGGCGCCGAACTTGGTCGCGAAGATCATCTCCCTCGCCGTGCCGAGCACCCGGCTGAAGAGAGTGGTGAACATGAGGATAAGCGAAGGCGGTATCAGTTCCGCATCCAGCCGGCGCTTTTCACTGATGTATCGTCTTAGTCCTATCATAAGTCAGGTTCGTTAGATCATTAAGAAATCTTACCGAAGGGTATCCCGTAGCTTGCTGAGTTTGGACTTGATTTGTCGCTGTAATTGAATGGGATTGAGTCGTTCATAGATAGATTTTAGCATGACTTTGGTGGACTCTGAAACCTTGGGATGGAGCATTAATCGCTGATAGGGGGTTTGGGCTGGGTAGTATTTCTTCTTACATTTGCCTGTAGCGGGATCTTTGATCTTTTCCTTCAGCTTCATGGTTGGTTCAAAGAAGTTCAGGTAGAGCCTCCATTCATTGGCGTAGAGATCGTTAAGGATATCCAGTTGTTCGTCCGTATCAAAGCGTAGATAGCCAATAAGCTGGCGTATGGCAGTGAAGTTTTTTTGCTCGACATGAGCGTTATCGTTTTTCTCGTTGGGACGGGATCGTGTCAGGTTGATACCCGCACTTTTACAGTAACGGAACAGATGCCAGTTGATGAACTCTGACCCGTTATCCGGATCCAGACCAAGGAGTGGGAAAGGCAACCGGTTGCGTATCCCACCCACGCCTTCTACGGTAGTTTTTTCACCTTTCCCCATGATAGCAGTTTGTTCAGACCAGGCGGAGCTGATATCGGTGATATTGAGGGAGGAGATATACGTGCCTGATGGATCACCGCCGCAATGAGAGACCGTATCTGTTTCACACCAGCCAGGATCAACGTCGATCCAAGGGCCAAGGCGGATCGCGATTTGGCGCTTCAGGAGTGTTCCCGGTTTGGTTGTGCCTCCTATCTTGAATGCCGCCTTTGGTTTGATGGTAGAGAGACAACGTTTTAGGGTCCCGAGGCTAATCGCAAGCAACTTCTCTTTTGTTTCCGGACTTACTGTCAATTCACCACAGGAAGTAAGTATCTCGAGGAGTTCAGGGATAAAGGGGTGTAACCGTTCAGCGCATACTTCATTGGCTGCTGACCATAGAGTATCAAGGGCTTCGATGACTAACTGATCGTACTTTCTGGCACGCGGCGTATAGATCCGTTCTGCTGAGTCAGGAGGTGGTTTATTGAAAAGTGTCGTCACGTATTTCCGATGATACCCGGTGATATCACTGACATCCTGGAGGAGTTGGCTTTTTTGAGATCGTGAGGATCGTTTATATCTATCCCTGATCTCCTTGATGTATTCTCGTTTACTTTTGAAGCTCATCATGTTCTGGGCCCTCCTGATTGTAAATCAAGAGATTGTCCCACCTTTCGGTAAGATTATGAATGAGCTAACGTTACCTCCTTC
>MNZT01000097.1 GCA_001873755.1 Candidatus Wirthbacteria bacterium CG2_30_54_11
TTCTTCATCTTACGAGAGGTGTACTTGCGATCCAGGCCAGTGTTGGCACAGTACTCGTCGAGCATGAGACGTTTTTCTTGTTTAGTGGCTTTGAAGTAGCGCGGAGCGACTGCCGCCGTCAGTTCGTTCTTGCTGTGCATATCCATGTATACAGCGTATCATTCTTTTTTTGCCCTCATGGTGACATTTTAGTTGATAGAATTCGGAGGCTGGATTGAAGACCATCGATTTGGTATACTTATCTGAAAGTTCTGACAGGGTTCATTTCGTCAGCAGATGCGTTGAGTGAGGTGTAACGCGCCCAATATAGAGACCGGTATGCAAAAACAACACCAAGCCATGCGATTCTTTGAGGCGATGATCATTTCTGTCGTCGGGTTGATGTGGTGCTGTTTTGGGGTGCGGCCTGCGGCTGCGGCTGAGCTCACCAGAGTGTTGCCTGAACGTGGTCCCAATGGCAGTGTCGTTTCGATTTACGGTTCCGGGTTTGGGGATCAGATAGGATCGAATTCCGTACGCATCGCTCCCGTCGGCGGGACAGATGTCTGCACTACCGGTACCTATTTTGCTACTTCAGTACCTGATCCCGTAGTCGATAATTGGAAGAATCAGGAAATTCATGTTCAGCTCAATCCGGGTCTTGCGCTTGGAGTGTACGACGTGGTGGTTTGTCTGGGCCAGGATGAGATCCGGGGCAGCACGATGACCTTTGAGATCATCGACAGTGACCAGGAGGTGGATTATATCGGAAATCCGGTCGAGTCTGATGACTTCTATATCCAGCCCGGAGATCAGGTCAATCTTTCGGAAGCTATCCGTTCGATCACTCAGGGTTTTCTGTACCCTTTGAAGAACACGATCAAGGAGGTCAGCAGCTATATCTACGACAGTCTGTTTTTCAATCTCACCCTGACGAACACCTCGCAGGGAACTAAGGTCAACCAGGTATGGGAGGTCACGCGATCCGTCGCCAATGCTCTGGTGGTCGTATTGCTGGTAGGACTCGGCTTCATGTTCATATTCCGGTTTTCCGTCAGTTCCTATGAGGTGCGGCGGGTGCTGCCCCGGCTGATGCTGACCGTGGTAGGTATCAATTTGAGTCTGATCATCGCCCGGATAGTTCTGGACCTGACACTCATCATGAGCTATGTCATCAGCGACCTGCTTCCACTGCCTGATCCGAGAGATCTGGCAGCCAGTCTGTTCGGAAATCTCTATTTCAATGTGTTCGTCATCATCGCCTTTATCATCGTCATCTTTATCATTTTTTTACTCGCGCTCGCTTTGCTTATGCTGCTATTGAGGATCCTTCTTATCTACTTTATGATCGTAGTCAGTCCTTTCGTCATGCTGTTCCTGCTGTTTCCCGGCAAACATACGATGGTCGTCAACTGGTTCAAACGGCTGGTCCTGCTTGGGGTTCTGGGGCCGCTGGTGACTTTCATCATATACGTCGGTGTTTTTGTGAGCAGTTCGGTGTATCAGGCTTTCGTGGATAACAGCGGCCTGATGCGCGCTTTTGTCGGCATGGCCACGGTCGGGATCGTGATCGCTCTCCCCTTTATTCTCGATTCTTTTCTCAATTCTTTTTCTCTCGCCGCCCCCCAATCCGAGGAAGGTGCACAAAAGAAGCCTGATCAGGCGGCTTCTTCCAGCACAACGGTGATCACCAGAGAAGAAAAAAAACAGGCCGTGGAATTTCAGGAAAAACGGACTCTGACCCTCGATCATATGGACCTTTCCAAGCTGTCGCCTGCGTCTTTTTTCCGCAAACAGCCACCTTCTCCCAAAACGGAATCCGTGGTCGATACTTCTGCTCCCCTGGTTCAGGGGAACCTTTCAAAGAAGCCGGTTGATATGGGGAAGGCTCCGGTTGCCGATGTGAATAATGAGCAGCCAGCAGATCAGTCGAAGCCGGTCAGGCCGGAAGCCCAAAAAGAGATGGAGAATACCAGTAAAAAGAGTGAAGAGACACTGGCGCCTGCTCCGGCATCTCCGGCAAAAGTTTCAGAAAGCGCGCGGCAGACTGCGCACTATCAGCGGGTGCGCAAGCTCTTCAATGCCATTCCCAAAAATCTTCTGCTCAATATCCTGAACGATCAGGAAAAAAAGACTCTGATCCGGGACGGAATTATTGTCGAAGGTGCCGACATAGAGAGTGAAAAAGCAGTGACGATTTTTGATGCACCGACCGGGCGCGAGCTGATCACCGAAATGAACACCAGCGACAATGTAGTGGAACGTAATGCGGCTGCGGTGCTTATCGGCAAAGTGTTCGAAGCGTATCCCGACCGCATGCAGCAGGTGGCCGAGACCAAAGCCAGTCCTTCCTCCCCGACCTCTCAGCAGACAGCTTTTGCCATCCTGCAGTCAGGTGTACGCCAGCTGGCCCATGAGTATGCGCACCAGCCTGAGGATGATCGTCTGCAGAAGGCAGCGGAGCGGCTGGTTCGCTATGCACCCCGGATGATCAGTGCCATGACAGCGCAGGAAAACCCGGAGCAGCAGGAATTCATCCGATATGGAATTAGCAAGCTGGCCTCATCCATCGGCAGCACGCTGAAGGAAATGGATGGGCAGAAGCCTCTCCTCCAGCTGATCTTGGAAGGTGGAGATAAAAGCAGCCAGGTCGTAGAATACCGCAATCTCGCGGCTGAAGTTCTGGGGCGGGCGGATATTGATGTGGTTCCGTTCCTCGAAAACGAACCGGACCGGTTGTTCATCTCCAGTGGAGCACTCTCGAAGAGTGAATATGGAAGGGCCGTGATGGCCAAGGTAGTCTCTCTCGTAGCTGAACATCCCGAGGACCCGCATATTCAGAGTCTGGCCGCCATGGTATTCCGTCAGACGCCGTTGGCAGAACTCGGTTCTTTGGCGGCATCCATCCACCTAGGCACCAATGCTCTTCTGAATTCTCCGGAATATCAAAAGAAAAATGACCTTCCGCTCATGTACAGCTACTTGCGTGCGATCGACCAGCCGCAGATTGCTTCGCTTCCTCCTCTGGATGCACAGCAGTTCATGCGTTCTGATGCCCATATGTACACTTCGCTGGCCCCGGAAGCCGAGAGAGAAAAAGTGAGACTGGAGTTCCCTCTGCAGGTAGTGATGTCTACCGGGTTTGATCCTTTGAAAGAATACGCACCCCACCTGGTCACGCAGGCTCTGGAAAATCTACCCCTGTTGGTGCAGACAAATCCTGTCCTGGCCTATCTGTCCGGTATGAAGCTGTTCCTGGAAGGGGATGCCAAAACCTCGTCCTCACCGGTGGTGAGAGAGGTGGTCAAAAAAGCGATTGAGCAGAGCGAAACTGAAAAGAACATATCTCCCGAGCGCCTTCGTACCGTCTCTCATGAGTATCTCTCTACCGTGTCAGAAGATGAAAGCTCTCATCTCTCAGAGACACCAGGGCTTTCCCGTCAGATGCTCCACCATGGTCTAGCCGTAGAACCGGGCCAGCTGGAAGATATCGAAAAGCGCGCTCCTCATGTACTGAAGCAGAATTCTCTGCTTGCTTCGATGACGCCCTCGGACGCGGTGCAGCTCCTGGCGAATCTTCCCTGGGACCAGATCGCCTCGCAGGGGCAGAGCCTGCTAGCTTCGGCTCTTTCGGCTGCGACCGGTGCGGCGCTGAGGCAGGGAACGGTGCTGGATCCTGAGACAGCTGCCAAATACGTCCTGATGACCCCGGAGCAGAAGCTGAACGAGATCCCTTGGGAAATGATCAGGCAGGTTCTCGAATTCCTGGTGAAGATGGATCATAAGCTTCCGCTGTATGCAGAACTGTTTCATCGAGTCGCACCCTTGAATCCTGCTGAGACCGCAGCTCAGGGAAAGGCGGTCGAGCAGTCGGTATCAGACGCGCTGAGCGTGGTCAAGGCGGCTGATTTTGCAGCTCTCAAAAGTATTGATACCGATGTGGTCAATCAGGCACTTGAGGAAGCCATGGCCCAGACAGATCTCGAGCCGGAACTTGCGGCCAAACTCCTGCGGCTGCTGCCTGCAGATCAGCTGTCCAGCGCACCCGACAGCTTGAGGGACGGGACTTCACAGTTCCTGGCTGGGAAGCAGACCTATACGGCTGATGATGCGGAGACAGCGGCCCGACTTGTCGCCGCGACCCCTCAGAACATGCTGCGGCAACTCAATGACAATATTCTGACTCTCGCGGCGACGATCGCCAGATCAAATGTCAGTTTTGCCGACCGTGAACAGCTGCAGACGGTCATCACGCATGAGCTTCAGGAACTGATCTCGCCCAATCATGCTTCAGTGGATGATGACGAGTAGTTCTTCCTATTGACCTGACCTGTCGCATACCGAAGACTGGCCCGGCAGTACGGTGTGCTTTTTGTATGCAGGTCAGATGAGGTCTGGAGGTCTTGCAGGAAGCGGTCAAAGCAGGTATTGTGCAGAAGAATCAGGGTGCTTGCTTCGTTTGAAAAATACAGACAGTTGAGCCGCTGTTGCGGCGAAAGGGCAGTATGCGCCTTCGATCTGGTCTTTTCACACTTCTTGCCTGCCTGGCGGGGCTCGTGCTCTGTCAGCAGGCCTCAGCCGCTGAGGTCATGAGCACCGGCACCTTTGATGCTGACGGTGCTCAGTTTTTGGTTTCTGACGCAGTGCAGGATGTCTTTGCCTACAATACGTTCCTGGACAGCGACGGCGGCGCCTGGCGCAAGGACCTCAATGCTCAGGACCAGAGCTGGTATACCGAAAAAGTGAAGCTGACCCGCGGCAATCGCGATGATTTTCCTGTTCACGCGTACCTCATCCTGACCGACTCCAGTCTCGAGATCATCGATGCCGAGGAACAGAAGCTCTGGATGCGGTTCACGGAGGGGGCTGGTCACATGCTTCCGGCTGGCGACCACTATGCCGTCACTGCCTTGAACGGCAAGATCTACGTGGCATCCAATACTCGACTCACGGTCATAGATTTCATCCATGATTCTGCATCCTATTATGACGCTGGCGGGGTCAATGCGACGACCGGTACGATCCAGGATCGCAACGAAGTCCTCACCTGGACCGGAGCGGCAGGCGACACCGTGGCGGACAGTGTCGTAAATGACGTGAGCGTCACGGTCATGGACGGAGTTACCTATGTCGCTGTGGCCACGGAGAGCGGGGTCAGCCTGTTGAACGAAACCACCGGTGATGTGAATGATTATTATGATGTCGCGAGCAACGATGATACGAACGAAGTGGTGCTCATGGCGGACGGGACGCTCTACTATACGAACGAGAGCGATGGAGACCTTGAGGTTTATTATTCTATAGAGAATGATGTCGGAGACCAGAACACACCTGATTTTGAGTATGATACTGCAACCACTCCGGCTCTGCTGGCCAATCCCGGGGCCACGCGCTATCCGTTGATAGCTACATACCAGACAAGCAATATTGATGCGACCAGGCACACGCTCTATATCGGATCTGCGTTCGGGGTGACGGTTCTGCAGGAGAATGCATCACCGAATGAATCCAACGGTTCGGTCAAATACATGACGAATGCCTATATCACAGAAGAAATGATCGGCGATGTGCGTGGGATGTGGACGCTGGAAGATGATGCCGGGGACTTCCAGGATAGATCAAAGAACAACAATGACCTTCTGGACATGAATACGGTGTTGCGAAATGTCCCGGCAGTTCGAGGCGAAGGGATCACGCTGTCTTCTGGCAGTCAGGAATATCTGCACATGGATTATAACTCGGACTTTGATTTCGGTACCGGCAGTTTCAGCCAGAGCGGCTGGTTTAGTCATCCGGATACTTCCGGAGGGCAGGTCAGCCTGACGGACAGAACTGATGGCAGCGAGATCGGCTGGCAGCTGTATCTAAACACGACCGGCGAACTGGTTGGCCGTGTTTCTGACGATGGGACCAACTGGGACACCGTAACCGGTGCAGATAGCGTGGATGATGATGCCTGGCATCAGTTCACTCTGGTCTGGGAGCCGGGAGCCGCGCTTACCCTGTATGTCGACGGGCTGGAGTCGGGACAGGACGCGGCATTGCAGACGGTTGGCAGTATCAGCGGGACCACACCGGTCCTGGATATTGGCCGGGATCACGATGGGAGCGAATATTTCGACGGGGATCTGGACGAGCTCATGATCTCAGCAGAAGCCTTGACGGCCCAGCAGATCTGGGATATGTACCAGAAGGGCAATGCCGCTTTTGACAGCCTATATGATAATTACCTTTCCGGTTCGACAACTAGCGCCAACGGCCTGGCAGCATTGTCTGACGGTCGGGTCCTTTGGACCGGCACCAATGACGGTGCAGCGGGTGGAGCTCTCAGCGTGGTCAAGATCGGGGAGACCGGAGACTATGCGACTTCGACGGTGAAGGATATTCTCAATGCTGACAGTACTTTTCTCACCTATACGACCGCGACCACACCAGCGCTGCCCAGCAACAACATTACTTCCGTATCCATGAGCCGGGCTCAGCAGCGGGAATTCCTCGTGGTCGGTACCGATACCGGTGCACTTGGGATGATCTCAGGGTACACCTGGTACAGCGCGAGCGATTCCTATACCCATGGCGGCATACTCGACAGCGGAGGAAAGTGCAGCGCTTCTGCCACCTTTCAGCTGTGCGATTCGCTTGGCCAGGTATTCACCATGACGCCCATGACCTCGACTAGCTATTCGTTGTACGAGGGGTATGAATACGATGACCGGGACGCGCCAGTAGGACCGGTGCTGCTCGTTGGTTCTCCTACCACGGAGATCGCCCCACAGTGGCAGTGGGAAAATGTCTGGGACCGTAATGGGGTCGAGGGCTACTACATGAGGATCGGTACCACCGAGAACGGGGAAGAATTCATGGCGCCCAGATGGCTCGGATTCATCCACCATTTTACGCAGGATCCTGTCTTTGCTTATGCCGGGACCTATTACGCTCAGTTGAAGGTACGGGACAAGGTCGGCAATGAAGGCCGCTGGGGACCGACCACCGTTCTGGTCGTTCAGCCGTCCATGACGTTCATTGTCGAGGGCGTCTCCGCCGGTACGCCTGACCTCGGTTCGGGTTCTTCAGAAAAAGAAACCACCGACATTGACAGCTGGAGCGCGGTCATCGATTTTGGCACCCTGCCGGTCAATGAGCCGGTGGTCGCTGCCCAGAAGCTCATCCTCACCATGAATCTCGGTGAGGGATATGTGGTGACCGCACAACACGATCAGCCGATGTGGGCGGCTTCCAATGACCAGGACGTTATTTCTCCCTTCGCCGCGACCAACCTGGTACCGGAGTACTGGTCTGCAGCGCCGCTTGGACATATCGGGTACCATACCGACGATGTGACGCTGAGTTCGGTCGGCAATGGTCCGGCCCGCTTTCGCGGTACTGCCGACAAGTTTGCCGGTCTTTCGACTGTCCCCCAGGAAGTCATGTACGGCGATACCGGTCCGACATCGGATACGGCGTTCGTGGTGTACAAGATACAGATCAGTCCCACGATCCTGCCCGGCCGTTACCACAATCAGGTCACCTACATCGCCACGGCGACGTTTTAGGTATTAACTTCGCAGATACTTCAAACACCACCTCAGAGAGCAGGTGGTGTTTTTTTTGCCCCAATATCGAGTCTGCTCTATGCTTGACACTAAATGACCACGGCTATACAATCTACTGATACAAAAAATATCAAAAGGAGAGAACTCTATCGATTACGGCTACTCTTTTCCATTTATATATTTCTGATAAAAAAAATCAAAAGACCAAAACAAACAAGGAGGAAACGCAATGAATAGCCTCAAGAAACAAATTGCAGGGATACTGACCCTGGCCATCATGATCACCAATCTGACCTTCAGCATCGGAAGCGCTGACGGTCGGCTGACTGCATTTCAAGACGCGCTCTCCCGCATCAAGCGTTCCGGGACCGGAGCGTCCACTTCAGGGTATGCGGAGTCAAATGCTGCCATCCGCAGCAAATTCGTTATCGTGAACGACAGCAACGACAAGATCTGTCTCGACGTGGAGAACGACGGCCTCGATGCCGCCGGTTGCGTCACGGACGACGACACGCTCGTGGACCTCATCACTGATGGTGGTGCCGTATCCGGTACTGCCTACACCGGAGCAGAACTGGCGGATATCGTTTCGGAAGGTATCGAAACCGCTATCCGTGCCAATGTCGGTGATCTGCCCGACGGGCTCGATGAATCATTTACGGTCACCTATGTTGACCTCGCGACCAATAGCTTCGTTTTTGCTCCCGGCGTAAATGAGGATATATATGTTGACTATGAAGGCGTGGGTCCTGGTGATACCACCCTCGACCTCATATCTGATGCTGGACTGACCGCTCATACGGCGTATACAGGAGCAGAGGTCGCTACGGCGCTAGCAGCCGCCCTCAACGCTCTCGATACAGATAATGGCGGAGATGACGTCTATACCGTGACCTACAGCACGACCACCGAGCTGTTCACCATTACCAACACTGCGGGTACCAGTGGTATCTTTATCGAATGGACAGATGCCCTTTCTACTGCCGCATTGTACCTGGGTTACACGGCCGATGACACTATCCTCGCTGGTACCGGGATCTCAGATGTCCCAGCAGACTACATCAACCGTTTCTACATCCGGGCTGATGGAGGTAATGATTACAATCCAGATATCATGTGGACCGGTGCGACGACTACCGCAGAGGGCGTGCTGGGATACACGGCAGATGATGCCGATATCCGTGATGCCGCGGCGGTCTCGGATGCGCAGATTCAATTCAACGTGGTACTGGATGTCAATGACACCTTCTACCTCGACCTCAACGGTGAATCGTCCAACGGTTCTGAAATCATCACCGTGGATGCCGGGAACTATACGGGGACCGAGCTCGCAGCCCAATTGGATACTGAGATCGATGCTGACTGGGCTGCCCTGGGTTGGGCTGCTACGGTCACTGCGACCTATTCCAGCGAACGCTTCACGATCTCCGCGGTCACGACCGGGACTGAATCATACGTTCACGTCGATTCCCATGCGACCAAGGATTTCCTCCCCTATGTCGATATGGTGAACGATATCCCGAAAGACGGACGTACCACCTCGGTCATCGTGTCAGCTGACCACACTCTGACCTTTGCCACCGATGCGGCTGTCCCGCCCTCGGGCCAGGTCATCATCACCTTCCCCAGCGGATTTGTCATCCCTGATGCTCTGAACTATCTGGAAATTGACTTCGGCGACGGAGTTGATCTCGACACCATCACGGAGCGAACCCTGGCCGCGGCCAATGGGGCAGGTACTGTGGGAGCGACCGTCGATACGTCTGCGCGTACTCTCACCTTCCACCTAGCGACGGATGATGGTATCGATGCCGGAGACTACGTACGGATCCGCGTCGGCCGCAACACCATCACGGCCGGGACCGGTATCGAGCAGATCATCAATCCCACTCTGCCCGGCATGTATCAGATCGGGGCAGAGACCAAGACCGCGACCCTTTTGACCTTTACCACTGGTACCAATGACGAAATAGTCTGGGATCCGGATGGCACTGACAAGTTTGTCTTCAATGCCGCTACCAACGAAGATATCTACTTCGATGCCGATGGCTCAGGTCTCCCCGGGGATACCACTGCTGACCTGATCACGAATGGCGGACTGGTGGCTAATACCGAGTATACGGGGGATCAGGTCGCAGCTGCCATCAAGGCTGCTCTGGAGGCCCAGAACGGCAGTGCTGATACTTATACAGTCAGCTACGATGAGACCACTAACATGTTTTCTATTCAGCCTCTTGTGGGTACGACTGAGCTCAATATCGACTGGAATGCGGCAGAATCGACCGCAGGTCGCCTCCTGGGCTTCACGGCCGATGATGTCGATCTCTACACAGCCGGTATCTGGACCTCTGATTATGTCGCTGGTACTTATGTGATCAATGTCATATCCCAGTCAGGTGCGGTGATCGTGTCCGGAACTGCTATCGCTCCGACCGCGATCGACTCAGAAGTCCTCGAGGTGATTTTCGAGGATACCGCTACCTATCCGAGCGCTGGCGTGCCGACCTATGAGGTCAGCTATGCGGCCGGCACCGGAAAGTTCACCATCGCCGAGACCGCAGTCCCCAATGGTTCAGAGCCGATCTTCTACTGGACCTGGGATGCCACACAGGAAGCAGCGATCACCTCCGCGGCCTATACTCTCGGATACACGGCTGATGATGAAGCGGGTCTCGCATTCTCGCTCGAGGGCGATATCACCTCGATCACCAAACAGATCGACACCGCCTATACCGCCGTGTACATCGTGGACAATGACCAGATTACCATCTCGGCTGGAGTCGACCCCAACCTCGCCATGGAGATCAATGGAGGTTTGTCCTTCGCCTCCGTGGAAGGTGACCGTGACACCCTCGGAATCGACTTCGGAGCTCTCGAACCTAACGCTTACTACAAACTGGGGGGAGCAAAGACCGAATACGGCAAGATCGAGGTAAAGATGAACTGCGGAGCAGGGACCAACGAAGCCTGTATACCGGCTACGAATGATTACGTGACCATCCGCGGCGTCAACTACTACTTCAAACGCGTCGCCGCTGACGCCGCTACCCAGTCCAACTTCGTGTACGCATCCATCACGGGTACTACCCAGCAGCAACGTGCTGCCAAGCTCCTGACCAACCTCTACCGCGCCATCAACTCGACCGATGTGAACGTTCGCGCCAATATCGACCGTTCATCCGACACCGTGCTCTGGATCCTGTCCACCTCAGAAGGGAATGACGCCAGTTTCGCGATCACTGACGCAACGGATACCAGTCTGCCGTCTGATATCACCGTATCGACCGTGACCGGAGTGAACTCGTACTTCTACAAGGATAACGATACTGCCTGGGGCGTCGATCCTACCACCTATCAGACCGATCTCTCGGGTGTGAGCGACTTCCGCGGCCACAATATCAAGATCAATACCAACGCGGCGGATGGCTATACCCTTCAGATCCGTGACGAAGGCGTGGATGAGACCAGCCCGTTCCGTACCTGGTCGGACAGTGTAGACCTCGGATTCGGGATCTATGCCTACAGCCAGAGCACCCGCTGGGGCGCGGTAGGCAACACTGCTGACGGGGATGACCTCATCCAGGAATCATTCCAGGGAGGAGAGACCAACAACAAGGATCCACAGGGTCTCTCCACGACCTACCAGACGCTTGCCCGCGATGACGTCTCCACTGCCCGCGACAACATCAGCATCGAGTACAATGTCCGTATCGATGCTGACCAGCCCTCAGGGAACTATCAGACCACGCTTGACCTCATGTTGAGCGCGCAGTACTAGAAGTCAGTACATTAGGAAGAACTTCGCGAGACCCTTCCCGACATGCCGTCGGGGAGGGTCTCGTTTTGTTTGACTTGGCATGGGGCATCGGATAGAATCGACCGAGGTTCCCCTAGATCAGGAAACCAAGACAGAATTGTCAATTGATGAGGTAGCATAGCTGATGTCAAGCAGAAACAATCGTTTCCGGTTGATCCGATGGGCAGTGGTCAGCATTACTCTCTGCAGTTTGACCCTGACCCCGATCGCTCCTGCCCTGGGCGCGGCGTCCCCGATCAATGTTCTGCTCATCCCGAACAAGAAAGAGTATTACGCCAATCCCGGCGATCAGATCCGGGGCATCCTGAAGGTCAGAAATGACAGCGAGACCGACCTGACCCATATCAGGGCCTTTGCCAAGGATTTCACGGCCAATGACCAGGAGACCGGCGATCCGAAGATACTTGATTCGAGTGTGGGCTACGCATATCTGCTGGCTCCCTGGCTGGAGTTCAGCCGGGATCCGGTTACTGTGCCGGCAGAGAATTCGGTTGACATCGAGTATGTGATCCATGTGCCATCTGATGCGACTCCAGGCGGTCATTATGCCATCCTGTATATCAGTCAGGACAGCCCTGGTGAGGGGCAGTCTGCGGTGGGATTTCTCAGCCAGGTGGGCAGCCTGATCCTCGTTACCGTATCGGGTGATGTCCAGGTACAGGGGCAGATCGTGGAGTTTTTTACCGGCAAGAAACTGTATGAATATCTGCCGGTCGATTTTTATGTCCGTATGCAGAATACCGGGAATGTCCACTATCGGCCGTCCGGTACCATTTTTATCACTGACTGGCTGGACCGTCAGGTCGGCACGGTGGAAGCCAATGAAAGTGCCGGTGTGGTCATGCCCGGCAGTATCAGGAAATACCAGTCGTTCTGGTCAGAGGCGTTCATGGTCAACGAGTACCGTCTCGATCAGGATGGGAACTACGTACGGGACGACAAAGGCAATAAGATCACCGACCTGAAGGTGAACTGGAAACAGATCAATCTTTTCCGGTTTGGTCTGCACCATGCCAAAGTCATCCTTGCTTTTGACACACCGGAGGGTGAAAAGGTCGTCGAAGCAGTGACCACGTTCTGGGTCATACCCTGGCGCCTCATCCTGCTCATCATCGCCATCATTTTCATCATTGGCTACGGCATCCGTCGCTGGAATAAATGGTACTCGCGCCGGCTCATCAAACGATACGAGAAAATGAAAAAGATCGAACAGGTCCAGAAGAAAGAAGAGCACAAGCAGTGGGAAAAACGTAAAACGAAACGTAAAGCCAAAAAGAGTCGCATCCGTGAGCGGGTCCAGAGCTGGCTGAAGAAGGTCAGGGGCGGTGACAAGAAGGATAAAGACCTCCGCTGGGAGGAATAAATGCTGAAGAAACTAGGCATCGCACTGGGATTTGCACTGTGTCTGGCCTCTCTCACCGGTTCACCGGCGCAGGCTGAGAGTGTACGGCGTGCGATCTCAATCACTCCATCCAAGACCGAGCTTTCCCTGTCCCCGGGTTCCAGCTGGCAGGGAGAGGTCGAGCTGTCTATCGATGATCCGGTGGGCGTCAGTCTGGTATTAGAAGCCGTGGACTTCAGAAGTGCAGAGGGGGACGAAGGCGGTACGCCGGAGTTCTATCAGGCAGAAGCCTCTGACATCACCGGCGTCCTTTCGCGCTGGATCACTCTGGGCAGCACTGAGCTGACCTCCGAGCCGGGTCAGATAGTTCGGGTACCGGTCAGCATCACAGTCCCGCTGAACGCTGAGCCGGGCGGGCACTATGGCGCCGTACTGTTTCATACCAGTCCTGTCTCTACTTCATCAACCGGTGCTTCCACCGGCAGCAGTATTGCCTCCCTTTTCCTCGTCACGGTCGCCGGCCGCATGGAACAGAGCGGGGAGATCGTGGAGTTCTTCATGGGTCATGACTTTTATGAGACCTTGCCGGCAGAAGCCGTGGTCAGATTCCGTAATACCGGCAACATACATCTGAAGCCCAGAGGTACGATTACCTATACCAGCTGGTTCGGCAACCAGATCGGTGAGTCAGAACTGAATCCTGCCGGTGGTAATGTGCTGCCTAATTCGATCCGTCGTATCACCACATCTTTTGGCGAGCAGAGGGATATGCTGAAAACACCCTGGTTCACCATCCCGGTCAGCCGGCCATTTGCCATGGGACTGTATACTGCCAGATTGTCTTTTGATTTTGGACCAGGTACCGAAACGATCACCGCTACCACAACTTTTGTCGTATTCCCGTGGCGGGCAGTGCTGTTCGTGTCCGGTCTGCTGATCCTGGCCGTACTACTGTTCCTGGGCTTTCGATACCGGTATATCCAGGGCATCCTGAAAAGGTTCCGTGACCGCAGGCTCGAGTGGAAATGAGGCGGAGGTGCGAAGTATCAGGTCGGAAATTGTATGAGGATGTCACCCTGAGAGAAGGCAACCGGATCGAAGGGTCTGCATTGAACTGCAGTCCTTCTGGGTATGCTTTACTCTATAGGTGATCATGTCATCCTGAACGACTTGTCCTCCGTAGTGCTGACGTAGGAGGAAGGCTTTCGTAGTGAACAGCCTGCCCGCCGCAGTTCGTTTCGAACGTAGGTGGGGATCCGCATTGCAGCGATCAGGAGATTCTTCACCCGTCGCCCTTCGACTTCGGTTGCCTCCGCTCAGGGCTCAGGGTTCAGAATGACGGTAGGATGTTTATCCGAGCGTGATCAGCAGGCAGATACCCCAGGCGATCTGGGCGATGGTCAGCGCTGTCAGGCTTGGAGCTGACACGGCTACTGCTGCGAGTATCAGACCGGTAAGCAGTGCACTGAGCGACAGGTATGAGCTGCCCAGGAGTACATGGGCAAGGCCAAAGAGTAAGGCATTGAAAATGACTGAATTGACGACATGCAGTCCCAGCCGGCGCGAGCGTTGCAGCGCAAACGACTGGAATATAAACGCTTTGAGCGGGGCAAAGGCTATCAGGTAGATGAGGAGTGTGTTGCGGGAGATCGACCAGGTCTCGGTCGTCAGCCAGGCAAGTGAACTGAGGTTGGCTGACAGCGGGTAGAGGGAGAGGGTAGCTATGCAGATGATGAGCGTTGGTACCAGATAGGCTTTCAGATCCTTGAATATTTTTCCGGTATCCCAGTGAATCGAGGAGCGATGCAGGAGCAGTATGCCGATGCTGTAGGCCATGACGGGTAGGAAGATAAACAGACTCTGGAGCGGATCTGCCGGCTGGAGGGCGAGCAGACCGGAAAACAGGAAAAACAGGATGAATTCTGTCAGCAGATACGCCGGATGATCGATGATCAGGCGAAGCTTGGAAGGCTTCCAGGGAGAGGAGGGTCTGCTGCTCCCGTTTTCGTTTTGGCTATCATCTTCCAGCAGATTGAGGAAGAATTCTTCCTCTCCGATATGCTGGCCGTTGATGAAATCTTCGGCCGGGGAAGGATTTTTTCCCTCGGTCTGGAGCGTGACGACCTGGAGCCAGCCATCATGGGTACCGACAAACAGTTTTCCCGAAGCCGGATAGAGCTCACCTGGTTGGAGCTGAATGCCGAACAGGGGGCTGGCGCGAAGCGCGCTTATGATCTTGATCCTTTTCCCGCGGTAGGTGGTCCAGGCCAGCGGTTTTTTGTAGCTGGCACGAATGCGCTGTTCGCAGATCACGGCGCTCTCTTCCCAGTCGAGGCAGCTGCGGGTGGCATCGAAATCTTTTTCATAACAGAAGGTAGCTTGAGTTTCATCCTGCAAAACGGGGATGAGCTTTCCGTCGACATAGCTTCTGATGGTGTCCACAAGCATGTCAGATGCGGCGCGCATCAGTTTTTCCTCGAGAGAGTGCGCCGTGTCGTTTGGTTCGATGGTGACGGTCTTTTGTTCGAGGATGTCTCCGGCATCGAGCTTTTCGGCCATGATCTGGATGGTGACGCCGGTCTCGGTCTTACCCTGAAGTATGGCCGTGGGTATAGGTGTGGCGCCTCTGAGGGCGGGGAGGAGCGAGGGGTGGACATTCAGACAGCGATATCTCGGCCGGGTAAGGAGAACAAAAGGGACGATCTGGCCGTAGTCTGCGGTGACGATCAGATCCGGTTTGAATTGTTCCAGCACCGCGTCTGCCTCTGCCGCCAGTTTCATCGGGGTCAGGATGGGCAGAGACGAGGTTTGCGGGTCTTCGCTCAAAGCTTTTTTCAAAGGCGATGGCGTCAGAATCCGGCCTCTGCCGGCTGGCCGATCGGGTTGGGTCACAATACCGGTAATCGTGAAACGGGTGTCGGCCCCGGTGAGGCTGCGAAGCGATCGGAATACAGGGATGGAGAAGTCGCCGGAACCGATAAAGACCACATTAATCGTCTGTTCATTCACTTCTGACCTCGTTCTCGTTGTTTATTGAGTTTCCAGAGCGCGATGGCTTCCTCAGAGCTGTTGACCTTATCCTCACCGAAGACCCAGGTGTGGCGGGTCTTGATCTTGGCCGTGGTCTTGGCTACGACCTCCGCGAGGGTAAACTGTCCCTGCTCCTCGGCGATGGAGGCGATCAGGCAGAGATTGAACAGCACATCGCCGAGCTCTTCGCAGATATGTGCGCTGTCCTGTTCATCGATCGCTTCATCGAGTTCTACGGCTTCCTTCTGTACAAAGCCGGACATATCCTTCAGGGTCTGCTTCTGGTCCCAGGGGCAGCCCCCGGGAGAGCGAAGCTGGTTGGCGAGTTCGAGGAGCTGTTCGACCCGAGCGGTTTTCTTGGTCATGGTTCGTATAAAAAAGGGTTATTCATAGTCTTCCTGCTCGCGGGGCAGGTATCGGAGCAGCGTCGGGTCGTCGATGTAGTCAGTGAACAGGATGCCATTGAGATGATCTACTTCGTGCTGGGCGACCCGGGCAGGAAATCCGCGAAAGATCTTGTTGAACGGCTTGCCGGCGA